>NZ_QMIN01000041.1:19919-28604 GCF_003287795.1 Actinomyces sp. Z5 | reverse complement strand
CCGCGCCTTCCGGCGCGGGCCCCTCACTGAGCGTTACGGGTGGACGTCACTCGGCGTCGTCGGCGCTGTCCGCGGAGGCGGAGGACGCCGAGGAACCGGAGTCGGCCGCCTCGTCGGCGTCGGCCGGGGAGACGACGACCTCGTCCTCAGCGGCCTGGGCCGCGGCGGCGGCACCGGCCTCGGCGGCCGCCTCGGCGTCGAGCTCGTCGGAGCCGATGAACTCGGTCAGGTCCACGGCCTCGCCGTTGGAGTCCTTGACCGTCACGTGGCGCAGGGCCATGGCCAGGGACTTGTTGCGGGCGATCTCGGAGACGAAGGCCGGAATCTGGCCGGCCTGCTGCGCGCCCTGCATGAACTGGGCGGGCTCCATGCCGTACTGCTGGGCGGTCTGCATGAGGAACTCCAGGAGCTCGTCCTGGGTGACGGACACATCCAGGGACTCGGCCAGCACGTCCAGGAGGATCTGGTCGCGCACGCCGGAGGTGACGTCGTCGCGGATCTCGTCGGCGTGCGGGTCGCCCTCGGGCTTGCCCTCGGCCTGCAGGTGCTGCTTGATCTCGTCCTCGACCACGGACTCGGGCACGTCGAAGGAGACCGCGTCGCGCAGCTGCTCCAGCAGGGCGTCGCGGGCGGCGATCGCCTGGTCTCCGGTCTTGCGCTCGGCGGCCTGTGCGCGCAGGTCCTCGCGCAACTCCTCGACCGTGTCGAACTCGGAGGCCATCTGGGCGAACTCGTCGTCCACCTCGGGCAGCTCACGCTCCTTGATGGCGGTGGCGGTGACGGTGACCTCAGCCTCCTCGCCCGCGTGCTCGCCGCCGGCAAGCTTGGTGGTGAAGGTGGTGGATCCGTCGGCCTTGAGACCGACCAGGGCGTCGTCCAGGCCCTCGAGCATGTTGCCCTTGCCGATCTCGTAAGACACGCCGGACACGGAGTCGACCTCCTCGCCGTCGATGACGGCCTTGAGGTCGATGGTCACGAAGTCGCCGGTCTTTGCGGCGCGCTTGACGGACTTCAGCGAGCCGAAGCGGGCGCGCAGGTTGTCCAGCTCGGTGTCGACGTCGGCGTCGGTGATCTCGACGGCGTCCACGGTCACGTCGATGCCGCCCAGCTCGGGCAGCTCGAACTCGGGGCGCACGGTGACCTCGGCGGTGAAGGCGAGCTGGCCGCCCTGCGGGCCGGTGACGTTAACCAACTCGGTGACCTCGATGTCCGGCTGGCCCAGCGGCACGCGGCCGGAGTCGTTGAGGGCGTCGCGGTAGAAGTCGGGCAGCTTGTTGTTGACGGCCTCCTGGATGACGGAGGCACGGCCGACGCGCTGGTCGATGACACGGGGCGGGACGTGTCCGCGACGGAACCCGGGGATCTGAACCTGCGAGCCGATCTCCTTGTAGGCGGCGTCGAGGCTCGGCTCCAGCTCCTCGTAGGGGACCTCCACGGTCAGCTTGATACGCGCGGGGTCAAGGTTCTCGACGGTGCTCTTCACGGGGTTCTACTCCGAATGTGTAAATCGACTGGAAGGTGCGGGACCGGCAGGCCTCGCAGGCGCCCTGGTGTGGCGTCAATTCCGGGCCATCCTAGGGCACGGTCGCGGCCCGGTGACAAATGAGCCCGCCCATAGGCGGCGGGAACTGCTCACATTCCGCTCCCGGCCGACGCCGGCGGGCACCCCGAATGCGGTGATGTCGACGCGCGCCCCCGAGGGGAGCGCCATCGCCTCCCCGAGCGGCCGGCCCCGCCATGCTGCCGCACGAGCGGCCGGCTCCGCCGCGCCGTCGGCCACGCTCACGCCTCCAGGGCGATGGGCACGCTGCGCCCGCCCACCACCTTGGCAAGCACCTGCGCGGGCACGACCGCCGCCCGCCGCACCCCGGCCACGGTGCGGTGGTGGACGGCGCGAGCATCGGCGTCGTCGGCCCCGGTGAATCGGATCGTGACGCGCGGCTGGCCGCGCACGACGTCGACCTGGAAGGCCTCCAACGTCGTCGAGGCGGTCACGGCGGCACGGGCCGCAGCCTCCACGTCCTGCGGACCGTGGCCGGGCAGCAGGTTGGTGACCGTGAGAATGGTGCGATATGAGGGCATAAGGTCAGCCTAGGGCGCGGGCCGCCGCCGTCGCACGCGCCCGCGTCAGGCCTTCACCCAGCCGCGGCGCAGGGCCAGGGCGTGTCCGGCGTAGCACAGGGCCACGAAGGGCACGGTCCAGTACAGGGCGGAGCGCTGACCAGGATCGAAGACGATCAGGATGCAGGAGGCGGCCGAGCCGATGAAGGCCGCCAGCGGCACCCACGGGTAGCCGGGGGTGCGGTAGCCGAGTTCGGCGGGGATGTACCCGGCGTCGAGCCAGCGGCGGCGGAAGACGAACTGGCAGGCGGCGATCGCCATCCACACGATCACCACCGCCAGTCCGGAAATGGACACCAGCGCCAGGTAGACGGTGTCGGCGGCCACCACGGAGCTGAGCAGAGCCAGCAGTCCGCCCAACATGGACAGAGCCAGCGCCACCACGGGCACGCCCCGCATGGTGGTGTGGGCGACGATCTCCGGCACGGTCCCCTCGTTGGCCAGCGACCACAGCATGCGGGTGGAGGCGAACAGGCCGGAGTTGGCGGCCGAGAGGATGGCCGTCACGACCACGATGTTCATGAGGTCGCCCGCGTGGGGCACGCCGATCATGTCCAGCACGGTGACGAACGGGGAGGCGCTCACGCCGGCCTCCTGCCAGGGGATGAGCGCGGCCATGACCACGATCGAGCCGATGAAGAACACGGTCAGCCGTACCAGGGTGGTGCGGATGGCGCGCGGGATGTTGCGGCCGGGGTCGGCGGTCTCCCCCGCGGCCACGCCGATCAACTCGGTGCCGGAGAAGGCGAAATTCACGGTAAGCATGGTGGTCAAGACGGCCCCGAAGCCGTTGGGGAAGACGCCGTCGCGGATCAGGCCACCCAGGCCCGGCGCGGGCGAGCCGTCGGCCATGGGGATCACCCCGACGATCGCCAGGGTGCCGAGCACGATGAAGGCGATGATGGCGAAGACCTTCACGCCCGCCAGCCAGGACTCCGCCTCGGCAAACACCCGCACCGAGAACACATTGGAGGCGAAGACCACCACGATGAAGATGGCGGCCCACATCCACACCGGCGTGGTGGGGAACCAGTGGCGCATGATGGCGCCGGCGGCGGTGAACTCCGAGCCGAGCGCGATGGTCCAGGTCAGCCAGTACAGCACCGCCACCACGAACCCGGTGCCGGGGCCGATCAGCTCCTTGGCGTAGACGTGGAAGGCGCCGGTCCAGGGCATGGCCACGCTCAGCTCCCCCAGGCACAGCATCACCAGGTAAACGAGCAGCGCGCCGATAGAGTAGGCGAGCACGGTGCCCAGTGGGCCGGCCTGGCTGATGGTGTAGCCCGAGGAGAGGAACAGGCCGGTGCCGATGACTCCGCCGAAGGAGATCATGGTCAGGTGGCGCGAGCTCATCTTGCGCTGCAGACGGTCGTGTTTGCTGGCGGCGTCGGGTGTGGTGGCCATGGCGTTCCTGGGGTGAGCGATTCCGGGACGTTCCCGGCTAGGGTAGGTGGGCCGCCGAATGTAGGCGGGCGAGGAGTCGACAACAGGGTCGGGAGGCGACTCGGTTTGAGTGATGTGCTTACGAGGTTACTGGCACAGCGGGGGACGATCGTCCTCGACGGCGCAATGGCCACCGAATTGGAGAAGCGGGGCGTGGACACCTCCGGCCCGCTGTGGTCCGCGCTGGCCATGCGCGACGCGCCCGACGCGATCCTGGACGTGCACCGCGCCTACTTCGCCGCCGGCGCGGACGTGGCCACGACCAACACCTATCAGGCGAATCTGGACGCCTACCGGCGCGCGGGCCTGAGTCAGGCCGAGGCCGAGGACATGGTGCGGCAGGCGGTGCGGCTGGCACGCCGGGCCCGCGACGAACATGCGGCGACCACCGGGCGCCACGGCCTGGTGGCGGGTTCGGTCGGGCCCTACGGCGCCTACCTGGCCGACGGCAGCGAGTACACCGGCGCCTACACGCACACGGATGAGGAGTTCCGCGCCTTCCACCGCCCGCGGCTGCGGCTGTTGACCGAGGCGGGCGTGGACGTGCTGGCCCTGGAGACGATGCCGCAGGGACCGGAGATCCACGCGCTACTGGGGCTGCTGCCCGAAGTGGCGCCGGAGGTGCCCGCGTGGCTGTCGCTGTCGGTGCGCGACGACGCCACGGCGCTGCGCGATGGGACGCTGCTCGACGACGTCGTCGCCTGGGCGGAGGCCTGCCCGCAGGTGCGTCTGCTGGGAGTCAACTGCACCCGGGTGGAGTCGGCGACGACGGCGCTGAGCCTGCTCGCCGACCTCACCAGCCTGCCGCTGGTCGTCTACCCGAACTCGGGTGAGGAGTATGACGCCGAGGCCAAGACCTGGTCCACGGGCGGCAGCACGACCGGCGGTGGTGTCGGCACTGGTACGGGCGGCGCCGACAGCGATGCCGACGATGTCGGCTCTGGCAGCAGCGCCGCCCCCGGCAGCGGCGGCACAGGCCCCGGAGACGATCTCCTGGCCGGCGCACTGCCCGCCTGGGAGGCGCTGGGAGCCCGCGCCGTCGGCGGCTGCTGCCGCACCACGCCGGCGCAGATCCAGGCGCTGGCGGCCGCGGTGGGCGAGCCGGCGGCGTAGGATCCAGGTAACGGCGGAGGATCGCGTCCCGAGCCTTCACCCTGTTGCGACACTTTGCGCCCTGCTACGACGTTTTGCACCCTGGTGTGCGGCAAATGCCCGTGCACCAGGGTGCAAAAGCTCGTACCAGGGAGCGAAAGCTCGTAGCAGACAGCCGAGGCGCCGCAACGCGAAGACCAGGGCGCCCGCTACCGAGTGAGCTGCCGCCAAACGATCACGTACACCGCGCACAGCACGATGATGCCGAGGTAGCCCAGGAAGGCCAGCACGTGCGCCTTGCGCAGATGGTGAATGTTGGACGTGGTCTGCCCTGGGGGCGGGAGCAGCCCGACCAGGAGCGTAAACATGGCGTAGGCAGCTCCAATGAAAAGTCCCACGGGAGGCAGCAGGGGGTCGAGTCCCATGGGCAGGACGAGCATGCAGCCAAGCGGGAGCAGGAGTGCACTCCACCCGATGCAGACGCGAGTATGCCCTTTGTCAAAGGCGTCGGCTGACAACAGCATGCAGGCAAACATCAGCGCGAGTGCCACGAGGCTGGCCGGCTTCGCGATGATGAACAGCGGCTCGCCCCGTTCGTCCCGCAATGCGTCGGCCGACGTTGCATAGGTCGTCACCACGATCGCGACGTAGATCAGCGCGACCCCAACGTAGATCAGCGCGACCCCGGCGCTCGCCCGGCGAAGCCGGTACAGGCCCGTGCCGTGGCGGTTGTCGCCGCGCAGCACCCCCACTGCGAGTGCGTCGAAGCTGCTCAGGCTTCCGACTAGCAGGCCGATCGGCAGCACGGCGGGGTTGTGCCGGTTCAGCAGCCCACAGATGAAGTCGGCAACCAGCGGCACGCCGGACAGCGCCACGCCCGCTGCGCGTCGTTTCCCCGGCAGCAGTGCTATGCATCCGATGGCAGCCACGACGCCGGCAACAATCAATAGGCCCGACAACACAGTGACGACTGTAGGCGATCACCCGGCAGAGCAGAGCCCGGAGAACCCGCCTTGGTGTTGAGCAGCGAGCCCGCGCCCGCGGTGCCTGTTGCGACACCTTTGCACCGCGATGATGACCACTGCCGCACCCGTGACCCGCGCCCGCGGTGCCTGTTGCGACACTTTGCGCCCTGCTACGACGTTTTGCACCCTGGTGTGCGGCAAATACCCGTACACCAGGGTGCAAAAGCTCGTACCAGGAGGCGAAAGTTCGCAGTAGACGCGAGGACACCTCACGAGCGAGCTCGTGGGTGTCCTCGTCGTCGGGGTGGCGGGATTTGAACCCACGATCTCCTGCACCCAAAGCAGGCGCGCTACCAAGCTGCGCCACACCCCGTGTAAACGCCCGCGACCGCCACCGGAGTCCGGGGCGGCCGCGCGTTCACCGAGCGGGTGACGGGAATCGAACCCGCGCCATCTGCTTGGAAGGCAGAGGCTCTACCATTGAGCTACACCCGCATTGGACGGGCCTGGGCCCGCCGTATTGCCGGTTCGTCGCCGGCGATGCCGGGACGGCGGCGATATCAGTACTCGATGAGGCCGGTCCGGTAGGCCTTGGACAGCCGACCGGGCACCGCCACCTTGCGCCCCGCAACGGTGACCGTCTGCAGCTCGGGCAGCTTGGCCTTCCACTGCGAACGGCGATTGCGGGTGTTGCTGCGGGACATCTTCCGCTTCGGCACTGCCATGAGCCCGCTCCTCTCAAAGTCGAAGGGCCGTCCGGTCACGGACAACCCGAAGGATAGTTGACCAGGGGTCACCCTAGCGGTTCGCCCGGATTCCGTTCCAGCCCGGGCGCCCTGCCGGACGTGTGAGATCAGTCCCGTCCCGCCCACAAGTACCGTCGCACCCACGCCGCCGCGCCCGAGCGGCTATACATGACGCCATGACCGCCGTGCCCGCTTCCAACGCCGACTACGCGACCGCCAACGCCGTGGTCACGCTGTCACGCGGCGAGCAGCCGGAGACCGACCTGGAGGTCAAGCGCTCCCACTTCCTGGGACGGGCCGCGCGCACCGACGACGAGGCAGCCGCCCGCGCCTTCATCGCCTCCGTCCGCTCCCGCTACCCCGACGCCCGCCACCACTGCAGCGCCTTCACCGTGTCGGTCCCCGGCGCCCAGCCCATCGAACGTTCCAGTGACGATGGCGAACCCTCGGGCACCGCCGGCGGCCCCATGCTGGACGTCCTGCGCGGCACGGGTCTGGTCAACACCACGGTTGTGGTCACCCGCTACTTCGGCGGGACTCTGCTGGGCACCGGCGGCCTGGCCCGCGCCTACTCGCAGGCGGCCGCCGACGCGCTGAACGCCGCCTCCCGGGTGCGCCTGGCCACTCGCCACCTGTGGCAGGTGCGGGTGCCCGTCGCCGACGCCGGCCGTCTGGAGGCCCAACTGCGCGGGCAGGGCGGCCCGCAGGACATAGGGGTGGAGGACACGCAGTGGCAGGCCACCCACGCCGTCCTCACCCTGTCCACGCCCACCGCCGACGCCGAAGCGCTCGCCGAGCAGCTGGCCGCGCTGACCGGCGGAGCCGCCCATGCCGAGCCGGCCGGCAGCCGGGTGGTTGAGACTCCTCTACCCGCCTCCTGACCGGAGTCACGCAGCGACTCCAGCACCCGCCGCTGAGACGTCCTGTCCACAGCGTGACTCCTACCGGCTCCGTCCGCCTCTGTACTGGCAGGGCGGGCATACGGAGCGCACTTTGATCAACGGGACCAACGGGTACGCGCTGTGTACACGGGCAGGCGCGATGAAGCGAAGTTCACCATGCGGATGATTTGACAGCCGCGCCGGCGCAGGCACTACTGTGGCTTCAGCGGATCACGGCGCCCGCTCGGCGCCGGTGAAGCTCCGCAGGTTTTGGCAGCACCAGGTAATGAGGAGGACCCCATGACGGTCGGTAACGTCATGTGCGAGATGTCCTTCTGCTGCTGCCAGTGTCGATAGAGCGCCTG
The DNA here is from genome assembly GCF_003287795.1 of Actinomyces sp. Z5. Taxonomy (NCBI): domain Bacteria; kingdom Bacillati; phylum Actinomycetota; class Actinomycetes; order Actinomycetales; family Actinomycetaceae; genus Actinomyces; species Actinomyces sp. Z5. The sequence continues at coordinate 20,991 of NZ_QMIN01000041.1, read as the reverse complement.
GCCATGACACTGTGCGCGCGTTGCTGCGCGCATGCCCGGCGCTTGGGCGCGGGAAGCGCCCCTCCCCACAAACGTTCAAACGCCCTCCAGGCTCTGGGTGTACCCGTATTCGCTAATCGCCCCTGCCGGAGCGGCGCCCCGCACTTTCAAGACTTAAGGAACAGCCATGACATACGCCAACAACATCACCGAGCTGGTCGGCTCCACTCCCCTGGTCCGCATCAACCGCGTCACCGACGGCGCCCCCGCAACCGTCCTGGCCAAGGTCGAGGCCTTTGAGCCCGCCAGCAGCGTCAAGGACCGCATCGCCCTGGCGATCGTCCGAGCTGCCGAGGCCTCCGGCGACCTCAAGCCCGGCGGCACCATCATCGAGGCCACCTCCGGCAACACCGGCGTCGGCCTGGCCATGGTCGGCGCCGCGCTCGGCTACCGGGTGATCATCACCATGCCGGAGACCATGTCCAAGGAGCGTCGCGCCATCATGCGCGCCTTCGGCGCCGAGCTGGTACTCACCACCGAGGGCGGTGTCGCCGGGGCCGTCAAGCGCGCCGAGGAGCTCCAGGCCGCCACCCCCAACTCCGTGCTCGCCTCCCAGTTCACCAACCCCGCCAACCCGCGCATTCACCGGGAGACCACCGCACAGGAGATTCTGGCGGCCACCGACTCCAAGATCGACGCCTTCGTGGCCGGCATCGGCACCGGTGGCACCCTGACCGGCGTGGGTCAGGTCCTGCGGGAGCAGATCCCGGGTGTGAAGATCTTCGGTGTGGAGCCCGCCGAGTCCCCGCTGCTGAGCGAGGGCAAGGCCGCGCCGCACAAGATCCAGGGCATCGGCCCCAACGTGGTCCCCGAGGTGCTCGACCAGTCCATCTGGGATGAGCTGCTGCACATCGAGTCCGACACCGCGCTGGACTACGCCCGCCGTGCCGCCGCCGAGGAGGGACTGCTGGTGGGTATCTCCTCCGGTGCGGCCCTGGCCGCCGCCTCGCAGATCGCGCAGCGCCCGGAGTTCGAGGGCAAGACGATCGTCACCGTCCTGCCGGACACCGGTGAGCGTTACCTGTCGACGCCG
>NZ_QMIN01000041.1:0-19674 GCF_003287795.1 Actinomyces sp. Z5 | reverse complement strand
GGGCGGCCACGACGTCAACGGCCGCCCGCCGACCCGCCTTCGGTCATGTCCGGCAGCGGATTCGGATACGGTCCGGCGTCGGTGGCGGTGCCCGGGAACAGGGATGCCGCCACCGACGTTGTCCGGACGGATCATCGCAGGTGAGACGTCCTTCGTGGCGCTGCCGAGGTCCTCCAGCCCCGATGTCCCTCTCTGTTGTCCAGCCTCATCAGGCCGTTGTCCAAGGAGCACCATGCAGAAGCCCAGCCGGTCGTTCATCGAGATCGCCAAGGAGGATCTGGCGACCGCACGACGCCGTGACCCCGCGGCACGCTCGAACCTCGAAGTGGCCCTGCTGTACCCGGGCGTGCACGCGCTGTGGGCACACCGCGCCGCCCACCGCCTGTGGCAGGGCGGCCACTACTTCGCGGCGCGTGCGCTGTCCCAGGCGGCCCGCGCCGCCACCGGAATCGAGATTCACCCGGCCGCCAAGATCGGTGAACGCTTCTTCATCGACCACGGCATGGGCGTGGTGATCGGAGAGACCGCTGAGGTCGGCAATGACGTGCTCATGTTCCACGGCGTCACCCTGGGCGGGGTGTCCATGAACCCGGGTAAGCGCCACCCCACCATCGGTAACAACGTGCAGATCGGGGCGGGCGCCAAGGTGCTGGGGCCGGTGACCGTGGAGGACGGCGCGAAGATCGGCGCCAATGCCGTGCTGGTCAAGAACCTGCCCGCCGATCACGTCGGCGTGGGAGTGCCGGCGCGGGCCCGCGACCCGCGCACCGACCCCGAGCTGATGCTCGACCCGACCATCTACATCTGACCGCCGGACGACGGCCTGCCCGACGACGGCGGGGCGCCGGTCCGCTTTGATGCCACCCCGCGGCCGGCTGGCTTATGCCCGTCGGTTGCGGGGCGGAGTCGTCGTCAGTGCTGGTAGACGATGCCGCGCTTGACCGCCTCGACGGCGTCGTCGCCCAGGAAGTGGCGCACGATCTCCAGGCCGAGCTCGATGGCGGTGCCCATGCCGCGGCTGGTGATCAGTTCGCCGTCGACGACGACCGCGGCCTCGCTGGTGCGGGCGCCGTGCTCCGCCAGAACCTTCATGAAGTTCGGGTTGGAGGTGGCGTCACGCCCCTGAAGCAGCCCCAGTTCGGCCAGGATCGACGGGGCGGCGCAGATGGCGGCCACGGGCCGGCCGGAGCGCATACGGGCGGTGACCTCGGCGGTGACGGTCGGGTCGGCCTTGAGGTTGGGCGTGCCGGGGATGCCGCCGGGCAGGAACACCAGGTCGTAGTCCGCCAGGTCCACCTCCGCCAGCAGTGCGTCGCAGGTGAGCACCACCTGGTGGGAGGAGGTGACGGTGAGCGAGTCGCCGACGGCTACCAGGTCGGCGCGGATGCCCGCGCGGAACAGCACATCGACCACCGCGAGCGCCTCCACCTCCTCCAGGCCCGCGGCGATCAGGACGGCGACCTTCTTGTCGGTGGCAAGCTTGCCGGGTGTGGGCATGGTTCCTCCTTGAGTGCGGTTGAGCGCGATGCGGCGGCGTCGGGCCGCGTCTTCAGCGTACGCGGACCAGCCGGGTCATGCCGCGGTCGATGATCGGGCGGGCGGAGGCGGGCACGTACACCGACAGCCCCGTCTCACTGACGGAGAACTCGGCGCTGCCGTCGCCGCCGATGGTGACCGCCCCGTGGCCGCCGATCGCGCAGATCCACCGCTCCCCCGCGTGTCGGGCGCCGACGTACAGGCGCTTGCTGGCGGCCACACCGGTGGACAGGACGACGGCGAGCCCGGAGCCGGGGTGGGCGTCGTCGCCCTCGCGGGCGAAGCCGACCAGGTCGGCGGCGTTGAAGACGTCGTGCTGCGGGCCATAGGCGAGGCTGCGGCGCAGCCGCATGAGCAGGGGCAGTTCAAGGCACGCGGACATGTCGCCGGTCTCCGGGGCGCCGAATAGGTCGCCCCAGAACACGCAGGGGGTGCCGGCCTCCCGCAGCAGGATCAGCGCGTAGGCGGCGGGCTTGAAGCCGGGTTCGACGAATGACTGCAGGGACTGGCCGGGCTGGGTGTCGTGGTTCTCTACGAAGGTGATGGCGTGATCGGGGTCGGCCTCCACCAGGGTGCGTTCGAAGATCTTCGACAGGTCGAAGCGGTCCTTGAAGGAGGCGTGGTACAGCCGGTAGTGCAGCGGGGTGTCGAACATGCTCATGATCGGCTCCTCGCCCAGGTAGGCGCACAGTTCCTCGGCATCGCGGGACCAGAACTCGCCGACGGCGGGGACCTCCCGCCCGGTGGCCTCGCGCAGCGCGGGCAGCCAGCGGCGGTAGAACTCGCGGCTCATGTGCTTGAGCGCATCCAGCCGCACGCCGTCGACGCCGGTGGTCTCCAGGTACCAGCGCCCCCAGCTGATCAGTTCGTCGGATACGCGCGGGTTGTTGAGGTCGACGTCCGCACCCATGAGGTAGTCGAAGTTCCCCCGCTCATCGGTGACGTCCTCGTTCCACTCCTTGCCCTCGAACAGCCACACACTGTTGCGGCGGGTGCGCTCGTCCCAGTCGGTGCCCAGGAAGCAGGTGTGGTCCCAGGTGAAGTCGGAGTAGGTGCCGTGGCGACCGGGGAAGGTGAAGCGGGTCCAGGTGGTGATGGTGGTCGGGTCGGCGACGGGCTTGCGGCGGTCGGCGCCGTCGACCTCGGTGGCGCGCACCTCCTCGGTGCCGTCGGCGCCCATCCGGTGGTTCAGGACGATGTCCGCCAGCACGGTCATGCCGGCGGCCCGCAGAGCGGCGACGGCGGCGACGTACTCGTCCTTGGTGCCGTACTTGGTGGGGATGGTGCCCTTCTGGTCGAACTCGCCCAGGTCGTAGGTGTCGTAGACGCCATAACCGACGTCGTTGACGCCCTCCTGGCCCTTGTAGGCGGGCGGCAGCCAGATGGCGGTGACGCCGGAGTCGGCGATGAGGGAGGCATTGTCCGCGAGGAAGCGCCAGTGGCTGGAGTCGGCGGCCATGTCCCAGGCGAATCCCTGCAGCATGATCGGGTTCTCGCGCCCGCCGAAGCCGATGGTCGTGCTGTCACTCACAGGGGCAGCCTACCGGAGGGCTGTACCGGTCATCGTCGGCGCTACGCGCAATGGACTTCACTCAGAGCGCAGCGCCTCCACCGGGTCCTCCCGGGCCGCCTTACCCGACGGGATCAGGCCGGCCAGCACCGTGAGCCCCACGGAGATGAGCACCAGGATGATGCCGGCGCGCACCGGCAGTTGGGCGATGGACTCCACCCCGAAGCGCCCGTATATGAAGGCGTTCAGCGGCAGGCTCACCAGCAGGGTGATGCCCACCCCCATGAGGCCGGCCATGAGCCCCTCAATGACGGTTTCGGCGTTGAACACGTGGCGGATGTCGGAGCGGGAGGCGCCCACGGCGCGCAGGATGCCGATCTCCTTGCGGCGCTCCAGCACGGAGATGTAGGTGATGATGGCGATCATGATGGAGGAGACCACCAGGGAGATGGCCACGAAGGCGATCAGCATCCAGGAGATGATGTTGACGATCCGGGTCACCGAGCTCATCAGCACGCCGACCACGTCGGTGTAGGTGATGACCTTGTCGTCATCGCCGGCGGCCACCTGCGTGGCGTTGTAGTCGTCCAGGATCTGCTTGACCGCATCCTTGGACTCGAAGTCCTTGGGGTAGATGTCGATCTCGCTGGGGTTTTCCAGGTCCGCCCAGCCCAGCGCGGTCAGGTTGGTCTCGTAGGTGGCGGGCTCGGTGGTCACCAGCGTGCTGAGCAGCTGGCTGAGCTCCTCCGGAGTCATGTCCAACTGGAACGCCTGGGCGAAGGCGTCCGGGTCCACGCTGACGGCGTCGGCCAGGTTGGTGGCCAACTGTGTGGTGGCGGCCTCGATCTGGGCGGTTATCTGCGTCTGGATGGCGGTCATCATCTGGCTCATGGCGGTGGCCATGGCCTGCTGCACGGCGCTGGACAGGGCACTGGTGATGGAGCTGGTGACGGCCCCGGCCACCTGGGAACCGATCTCCGCCACCAGCTGGTCGCGCACGGCGTCGGAGATATCGGCGACGGCGGGGTCGGATCCCAGGGCGGTGGTGAGGTTCTCGGTGAGCTTGGTCGAGTCGATGACGTCATCGGAGCCGAGGGTCTGCGCGATGGTGCGCTGCACGTCCTCCTGGGAGAGGTAGTCGGTCACGAGCGTGCCCAGGTCGGGGTCGTCGTCGGGGTCGTCGGGGTTCTCACCGGCCGCGTGTTCGCCGTAGTAGTCGGTGAATCCGGCGATCAGCCCGTTCATCATGGTGGCGACCTGCTCGTCCGCCCCCTCCTTGATGACGCCGTCGGACAGGGCCTGGGTAATCAGGGTCACGTAGTCGACGTCGGCGAGCTGGGGGAACTGCTGCTCCAGGTCGGTCAGGCTCAGTGACGACAGGTCCAGGGCCGACAGGTCCACGTCGGGCTGGGCATTGGCCAGACCGGACAGGTCCAGGCCGGAGAAGTCCATCTGAGTGGTGTCCAGGCCGGACAGGTCGATGCCCGACAGGTCCATGCCGGAGAGGTCCAGGGCACTGGAGTCGATCTGGAAGGCGGCCCGCAGCTGGGACTCGTCGATATCGAACAGGTTGGTGAAGTCGAATTCGGTGTCCCCGGTGGCGTCGGCCTCCTCGGCGAAGGTCTTGCCGGTGAACACGTCCACCTCCGGGTCGGCGAGCTGGGCCTTGACGATTTCGGAGTCGGCGGCCTGCTCCACCAGGTGCTCGGTCAGCGCGGGGGTGTAGTAGACCCCGGGGACGAGCGAAGCCTGGGTGCCTTCCGCGCGCGCAATCCCGACCACGGTCATCGTTTCGCCGTCGGCAACCAGATCGGACATGAAGGCGGCGTCGGTGGACTTGTCGGTCCACACCTGGTACTCGGCGTCGTAGGCGTAGTGCTCGTATGCGGGCACGAGGCTCAGGGTGCGGCCGATGAGGTCGTTGTACGCGTAGGTGCGCTCCGCATCGGGGTCGGCGGAGTCGCCTGCGCCTGCGGTAGCGGTGGAAGTCGCGCCGGCGGTGGCGGTCGGCCCCGCTGTCGCGTCTGCTGCCGCGCTCGCGGTGGAGTCGGCGGCGGTATCCGCGGCCATTGCGCCGCCGGTCGTGGTGGCGCCGGGCAGGCTGCCCGCCATCCCCGACACGTAGGTCTGCACCAGCTGCTCCAGCTCATTGTGCTCGCGCAGGCCGAGCGCGTACTCGGTCAGGTCGCTCATGCGGCCGTCCTCGGGCAGGACGATGACCAGTTCGTTGTACGCGGTGGGCCAGCGGCCGGCGGCGACCTCGTACTGGTCGGCGTACAGATCCGTATCGGTGGCCAGCTGCTGGAAGGCGGTCATTTGCATGGTGGCCGTCATGGCTCCGAAGCTGGAGAAGGCCGTATCCGGGTTGACCTGGGTGGGCATCTGTCCGGCGGAGTCGGCGTCGACCGGCAGGTACAGCTGCGGGGTGACGTCGTAGAGGTACTCGATGGCGTTGGTGTAGGTGGAGACGTTGCCGCCGTCGGCGTCGAAGTAGGACTTGAGAGAGGCCAGGTCGTTGGTGTTGGCCGAACCGAGCATGTTGCTCAGGGCACGCCGCTCCCCCACCACGCCGTCGGGCAGGTCGTCCTGTGTGGTGGTCTCGGTGGCCTGGGCGATCAGGGAGGTGTAATCCATGCCCAGTCGCTCGATCTGCAGCGGGTAGGAAGAGAGGGTCTCCTCCTCAGTGCGGGCGATGTAGGCGTTCACCCCGTTGGCGAGCGCCAGGATCAGGGCAATACCGATGATGCCGATGGACCCCGCGAAGGAGGTCATCAGGGTGCGGCCCTTCTTGGTCATCAGGTTGCTGAAGGACAGCGACAGGGCGGTGAGCGGCCCCATGCGAGTGCGCCGCGGCGGCCGGGCCTCGCGGGCGTCGTCGGCCGCAGGCGTGTAGGGCGCGGTGTCTGAGGTGATGCGCCCGTCGGCGAGCTCGACGATGCGAGTGGCGTAGTCGTGGGCGAGCTCGGGGTTGTGAGTGACCATGATGACCAGCCGGTCGGAGGCGACCTCGCGCAGCAGGTCCATCACCTGGATGGAGGTGGTTGAGTCCAGGGCGCCGGTGGGCTCGTCGGCCAGCAGGATCTCCGGGTCGTTGATCAGGGCGCGGGCGATGGCGACGCGCTGCATCTGGCCGCCCGAGAGCTGGCTCGGTCGCTTGTGCACGTGCTCCGACAGCCCCACCTGGTCCAAGGCCTCCAGGGCCCGGCGGCGCCGCTCCCCACGCGAGACGCCGGTCAGGGTCAGGGCTAGCTCTACGTTGGCCAGCACGCTCTGGTGCGGGATGAGGTTGTAGGACTGGAAGACGAAGCCGATGCGGTTGTTGCGGTAGGCGTCCCAGTCGCGGCTGCGGTAGTCCTTGGTGGATACGCCGTCGATGACCAAGTCCCCGGAGTCGAAGTGGTCCAGGCCGCCGATGATGTTGAGCATGGTGGTCTTGCCACTGCCGGACTGGCCGAGCACCGCGACGAACTCATTGTCCCGGAAGGACACGGTCACGCCGTCGAGGGCGGTCTGGTCGAGTGAGGCGGTGCGATAGGACTTGGTTATCTCGTGCAGCTCAAGCATGGGCACTCCGGAGCGGGGGTCGAGTCCCGAACCCTATGCCGTTTTCCTGAAAGAACCAACAAAGCCGTGCTGCAAACACCGGCTTCCCGGCTCCTTCGCTCCGCCCCCGCCGACCCCAGTCACGTGGCTCATCGTCCGAGCATTGTCACAAACCGGGACAAACACCCGCCCTGGCGCCCCGCCCCGATTCAGAAACCGCATGATTCCAACGATCTGTGACCGACGATCAGCGGCCAAAAGCTCGTTTGTCCCGGACTCAGACAATCAGCCGCTCGCGCAGGGCCGCCAACGCGGCACCGAGGTCGGCGTCGATGAGGATGGAGCGGTCGGCGATCTCGCGGGGCGTGCCTGGCTCCAGTGACAGCGCCGCGTAGGTGGCCTCCGGGTTTTCATGCACGCGCCGCCAGAAGGGGTACTTGATGATGCCGGGCGTGTTCATGCCCACCCCGAGCTCGAGGTGGAGCACGCGCCCGGCCTGATGGGTGTCGGCCCAGGCGACGTAGCGCTCGGCGGCGGCATACCAGCCGGCGTCCTGAACGAAGGTGTCGTCCGAGCGCAGGTTGGTGGTCAAGGGTTCACCGCAGCGCGGGCAGGTGGGCAGCAGACGCGTGGGCACGCGCATCGGGGTACCGGCGGCGGCTCCGGCCCGCTCAGCGGCGTCCATGGCGACGACGGCGTCGTGGTTGTCATGGGTGTCCTGGCTGCAGGGCACGGAGCACTGGAACAGGCCGTAGTCGCCCTGGGTGTAGAACAGGCGGTCCTTGGGGAAGCCGGAGTTCTGAAAGCGGTGGTCGACGTTGGTGGTCAGCACGAAGAAGTCGCGCCCGTCCAGCAGGGCGTACAGGTCGCGGTAGACGGCGCCGGGCCCGGACTCGTAGCGCTGGAGGAGGATATTGCGCGCCCAGAAGGCCCACTTCTCCTCCGGCGTGGGGAAGGGGTAGAAGCCGCCGGAGTAGGCGTCGGTGATGCCGCGGGCGGCGTGGAAGTCGGCGAAGCGCGCCTCGAATGCGGGGCCGGCGTGCGCGTCGCCGTCGGCGACCGACAGCCCGGCGCCGGCACCGACGAGGACGGCGTCCGCGCCGGCCAGTGCCTCGGCGAGGCGGTCAATACGGGCCAGGTTGGCGGCGTCGAGCGGCGGAGTCGGCGGGGTGGTAGTCACCCGGGCGATTATGGCGATTCGAGGTATTTTGGGCAAGGGTACAGCCCACAGCCGTGCATCTCCGGTCCAGCGCCGCCCGGCCCGCACCGGCCGGCGGCCTCGGCCTCAGTCGTCCAGGATGCCCGCCCAAACCAGGAAGTCCACGGTCCGCCCCACCGCCGTCTCGTAGTTCGCATCCCCGAAGCCATGGCCCGCCCCCGAAATGCGCTCCAGGCGGGCGTCGGGAAGGGTGCGGGCGGCCGCCTGCGAGACGGCGAGCGGCACGTCGGCGTCCGCGTCGCCGTGCACCAGCAGCACCGGGGAGCGGTAGCCGCGCATGGCGGCCTCCACGTCCCGGCCCCACAGGTCGCGGGCGAAGTCGCGCCCGAGGATGATGTCGCGCCCGTCGACCCGGGAGGTGAAGGTCTCCGGCACCGCTGCGAGTCTCCCGAAGCGGCGCCGCAGGGAGGCCGGGGCCGCGAGCGCCGGGTACCACAGTGTCAGCGCGGCGATCTGCGCCGGGTGGTTGGCGGCCGCGAGCATCGCCACCAGCCCGCCCTGGCTGCGGCCGAACAGGGCGGTGCGGGCGGCGTCGACGAAGGGCCAGGTGCGGGCCATGCCCAACACCGCCTCCAAGTCGGCCTGCTCGGTGCCGATGGTCATGGCGGTGGTGGGCCCCGCCGTCGGGGCCCCGCCCCCGCGGAAACTGGGGGCGATGGTGACGGCGCCCACGACGGCCAGGCGCTGGGCGACCGGCGCCACGCGCAGCCCGGACTCCCCCAGCCCGTGGCAGCACACCACCAGCGGGGCGCGCACCCGCCCGGCTGCGGCGGCGCGGGGCACGTATGCCAGGGCGTGGACGAGCCCGCCCGGGGCGGCGCCCGTGGCGGGCACACGTGCGGTCAGCTCGCGGGCGAGGTAGTCGTTCGTCTGGTCTTCCACCTCGGCTCCCGGCCGGCCGCCGGCCTCACGCACGGGCGTCGCCCACGAGGCCGGCGGTGCGCAGGTGGGCTGTGGTGGCGTCCAGCGCCTTCGTCAGGTCGGCGCCGTGGAAGCCGTGGTCCGCCCCGTCGATGGGCAGGAAGCGGGCGTCGGTGTAGGTCTCGGCGGCACGTGCGCCGTAGGCGACGGGGACGAGGGAGTCATCGGTGCCGTGGATGATGAGCGTCGGTCCGGGATAGCTACCGATCTGCGCGTAGACGTCGAGGTCCCACACGTCTTCGGCGTAGCGGCGCCCCAGGCGCTGCCCCATCCAGGCGAAGGTCTCGCCCACCCCGTCCAGCGAGCCGAGGCCCCGGTGGAGGTCGTCGGCGATGCACAGGGCCGGGTACCAGGCGACCAGTGCCGCCACCTGCGCTGGCCGGCGGGCGGCGGTGAGCATGGCGACGGCGCCGCCCTGTGACTTGCCCAGCAGGGCGATGCGCTCCGGGTCGATGCCCGCCCAGGGGCCGGAGTCGGCCCCGGCGCCCGCGCGTGCGGCATCGAGCACGGCCTCGAGGTCTGTTACCTCCGTGAGCACGCTCATGCCGGTCATGTCGGCGCCGGCCCAGCCGCCGTTGAAGGTGAAGCGGTAGGTCGCCAGGCCGAGGGCGGCCAGGTGGTCGGCCACGTCGGCGGTGCCGTGCAGCGAGTCCGTGAAGCCGTGGCAGCAGATCACCAGCGGGAGGCGTCGTTCGGGAGTGGCGCCGACGCCGTCACCCGCCGCGTCCGGGAGGGTGAGCACGCCCTCCATGGGGACGCCCTGGGAGACGACGTCGAGGCGCTCGCGCCGTAGGCGGGGGCTATCCCGGGGAGGGAAACGGGTCATGCAATCATCACTCCTTCCAGCCGCAGCAGGGCGGCCTTGCGGTCGGGCCCGCCCGCGTAGCCGGTCAGGGACCCGTCGGCGCCGAGCACACGGTGGCAGGGCACGAGGATGCTGACCGGGTTGCGGCCGACGGCGGAGCCGACGGCGCGGGCGGAGGTGGGGCGGCCGGTCGCGGCGGCGAGGTCGGCGGCGATGCGCCCGTAGGTGGTGGTCTGCCCGCGTGGGATGGTGCGCAGCCGGTCCCAGACGCGCCGTTGGAAGTCGGTGCCGCCGGGCGCCAGGTCGGGGGTCGGGCCGGGGTCTTCTCCGGTGAAGTAGTGCTCTAGCCAGGCCCGTGCGGCCGCCAGTGCGGCGGGCTCGTCCGAGTCGCCCGCGGCCACGGGCCGGGCGTCGTCGGCGAGTCCGGCGCGGTCGTGGCGCTGCCCGTCGAACCAGACGCCGACGACGGCCCCGCCGTCGGGCAGCCCCTCCCCCGCGGCGGCGGCGAGCGTCATGGGGCCCAGCGGGGAGTCGAAAGCGCAGAGGTATTTCGTGGCCGGTGGCACAGCCTCTGACTGTACTCGCGTCCCCACGCCCGCCGGTAGCGGCCCGAGGGCGCCATCGACGGCGCCGCCGGCGGGCGGATCGGCGACGGCGCGAGTGATCGGCCCGGCTGCTGCGCCGCCATCTGCGCGAGTTGTTAGGAGGCCGGGTGCTGGACGGGCGGTCGAGGCAGGCTCCATGCGGCGCCGCTCTCTGGCGCGATCGGCTGCCATCCCTGCTCCCAGTTCTGCGGGTCGGGCAATCCGCGGTGGTACAGGACGGTGCATTCGTCGTTCGGTTCACCGGCGTGGGCGGCGATGAGGAGGACGGTGTCCTGGTAAGGCGCCGTGGCGCCCGCGCCTCCGCGGGGATCGATAACGCGGATACTGTCCATCTGCGCGATGAGGCGGTGCCGGAGCCCGGTGTATTCCGGTTCCTCAATCAGGGCGGCGTCGATGACGAGGGCAATAACGCCGTAGTCGGGGATGTGCTCGCACGCCCAGGTCAGTATGCGCGTGTCCATATTGGCCGGTGTCGGAGCTCCGGCGGCGTCGTATGCGGCGGCGAGCCTGGCGTCCAGGGCGGCGTACCGTGATTCCCGTACCTCGGCGGCCGCTTGCCCGCGGGGCGGGTTGCAGACGATTACGCGGGGTGGGTAGTGGCAGATGGTGGCCTTGTCGAACTCGTCCTGCTCGAACCATGTGGGCTGGAGGGGGTAGGTGGTGGCGTACAGGCGTTGCGGCACCGGGCCGAGTGCCGGCAGGTCCAGGAGCAGGGGATCGGCGAGGACCCGCAGTGGCAGCTGGAGCTCGGCGTCGGCGAAGGGGCTCCAGCCCGGTTGGGTCGGCCAGCCCTGCGCCTCCTGAGCGATCTCGATTCGTGTGTTGGTGAGGTACCTGGACATGACGCCGGGGCTGATCGTGTGCGCATCGCCGCGAGGCCACATGGTCTTCGCCGTCTGCTGGCTGACGGCTCCGGGGATGTAGAAGCGTGAGAGAAGTTCGCCCGCTCCGGTCATCGGGTCGAGGACGTGGGCGTGCTGGGGGTTGCGCAGCCCGAAGGGGCGCAGGTAGCGCAGAGCCATCTCGTCGGCGGCCCATGTGAGGGCGTCGGCGAGCACGTCCGGCAGAGGGGCGTTGATCCTGCTCATGGCCTCGGGGAAGACGGGATTGAGGAAGTTCGCGACGAACTCGTCGAACAGCGCCGTGCGGAAATGGCGGTCGGAGTCGATCCAGCTGCGGCGTTGGACGAGGGAGCGCAGGTCGTCCAGCGGAGCGAGCAGCTCGAGAATCCGCTCGTTGGGCATTGGCGCCTGGATGAGTTCGAGCAGTGAGCGCATGCTCTCGATGTCCCGCGGCCCCCTGATGCGGTATTCCGCCGCGGTAAGGCCGGAGGGCTCACGCAGGAGATTGCCGGTGAGGACGGCCTGGACGGTGAGTTCCTCCGCCACTCGCCGCTCCCCCACGATGCCGGCGTCGCGCTCAAGCGCAGTGAGGAGTGCGCGGATCCACGGGTCACTCCGGCGCAGGCGCAGCTGGTCGGCGAAGAAAGCATCCAGGTCTGCGCGAACCGTGCGTCCGATGCTGGCCCAATGTTCCCAGTCCACGGGGCCGACGATGTCATCGGCTACCTGGACCAGTGCCCGGTCGCGCTCGGAGCCGGCCGCCGTGCCGGCGTGGAGGATGGTCGTCTTATCGGGCAGGGTGTAGCCCTGCCCGCCGCGTCCGGCCGCGAGATTGTCCGAGTCACGCACCGGATAACTGGACGGCACCTGCCGCACTCGGGCGAGCAGCGAGGCCGTCGGCGCCGGGGAATCAGCCGTGCTGGGCGCCTGTTGTCCGGCGATGACGGGTACGACGACGTTGAGGCGGCTTGCGTGCACGGGAATGCACAGGGCGTTACCGAGCATGGTGGTCAGCTCCGCGTCGCTCAACTCCGGCGGCACCACGAGCGTGGCTCCGCGCAGGCCGCCCCGGGCTGCTGCGTCACGTGCTTGCGTGAGCGGCTCCTGCTCGGAGACGATCGCCACCGCCACGCTCGCATCGTTGATCGCCACCGGTTCGGTGACAGGATCCATGAGCTGCGCCGGAACCAAGCTGCACTCGGAGCCGAGCAGACCCAGCCGCCCCGAAAGCCGCGCCTGCCCGCGAGCACGCCGCACTCGGTCCTGATCTAGGTCCATCGCTGATCTGGGCGCGAAGCCCTCCATACCGGTCATGAAGCCAGGCTATGACGCAGGTCCGACACGAACTCGGGGTCGTTAACCGGCCGCACCGCTACCCCGCCGTCGGGGCCGCTGGACCGATGCCCAGCCTTAGCCCTAGTCGACCTCCTCGCGTTCGCGCTCCGGCACAGAGTTATATCCGTGAGGGCTGCGGCTATCTGGGTAGTACACAGAACCCAAGGTGTCCATCCACCAGTGCTCGCGGTGAATGATATCTTTCGCGGTTGCGTGCATGTCGAAGATCTCCAGAATCGAGTACTGGAAGTTCTGCTCGATGTACTCCGGTGATAACTCCCGAAGCCTCTTGTTACCTCCAGAGTGGTCGCCGCATGCATACTCAGACCAGCGGGACAACAGACCACGGTCGCCGCCATGCCGCGAATAGGCAGAACCGACGTAATGCCATCCGTTACGCGTATCGGTTTGCAAGTATACCGCTTGAATGCTTCCGAGCGCGGCACGCCAGCTTTCATCCCTAACAGCCGCTCTGAGCTGGGCATGCGAAAGTCGCACACGGTCATACCCGGGGAAGGGCATTGCCGATACCGGCGAGTCGGCGATGCGCACGACCGTCATCGTCTCAGTGAACCCCTCAAGATGTGTCGCTTTGGAGAGGTCGAAGTCAATGCCCATGTAGCCCCGCTTACGCCTATACCTGGCGACAAGTCTCGCTGCAAGCGGAGTAAACCGGGGGTCCGGATCGAGGCGATAAAGCTCATCACCGCCCGAGCTATATAAATCACCGCGCACGAACACGCCAATGAACAGCCAGAGATCTCTGTGGCCATCATCTAGTTGAATGAACTGTATTACCCTCTCTCCATTAATGTTCTTCGCGCTCTTCCCATCGCCCGCCCATCGCCTCTTGGATATATGCTGCATCAGCTTCTCTGGCTCCTGGTAGTAGGCTTCAATGACCGGAATACTGAAGCCCCTGTTGCTATTTAACCTGACCGAGTATCGACTCAGCTCATCTTTGGGGATACCGAGAAGTTCGAAGAACTTGATGGGAGGCTGCTCGCTCATTAATGACGCCTATCAACGTTGACGGGTGGGGTGCCACAAAGAGCATACACGCAAGCCGCATGCGTATGTTGCTCCACCTGCAAGGCGGCGTGGCACAGCATCGCGGCCAGAACTTCGGGTCCTGGGGTGCGGCGGCCGTACCTGACTTGTCGTCCGGGTCCTGGTGAAATCAGAAACGGGCGCACGCAAGGCAAGTCACACTCTGCGGCCCACGGCTCGTGCATCTGAGTCGGCGACCGCACTGCGGAACCCGCGAAAACGCGACGAACACCTCCCGGTCGCGTAGGGTGCTTGCGACTCGTGAGGCGATTTCCTGCTGCCGTCGGACGCCTGACGCATTTGCTGACCGCGCCTACTACGCCGGTTGACGGTCCGCTGCATGCCCCGGGCCCCTTAAACAAACCACCAACCGGCACACCCAAGGGGGAGATTGCGTAGTAAACCGCGAACAAGCGTAGTAGACGACGCAGCCAAGTGCGCAGACCCCTCCGCCAAGCGCGAGCCCGCCTACGCCCTGCGGCAATCTGCACGGCCCATGCAGCCATCCACGCCTAGGCGGCTACACCGACCGACCTCGGCACGTAACATCTACCGACCTCAGCGGTTATATCGACCGACCTCGGTACGTAACATCTACCGATCTCGGTGGTTATATCAACCGATCTCGGTGAGGGGAGGGCAGCGAGCCAGCCAAGGGGCGGTCACCTCACCGGTAGGCCTCTGAGGAGGCGTTTGGGTCGTAGTTCGCCACCAGCACCAGGCCGGTCAGGGCGTAGGGGCCGCCGATGTAGGGCATGGCCTGCACCAGGGCGGCGGCGACCTTCTGCCGGGTGTTGCCGGCCTTGATCGCCCCGGCCACGTGCGGCGTCAGCTGGGTGGCGGCGCCGAGGGCGGCGATGGCCACCAGGCTGATGATCTCCCGCTCGGCCACGCTCAGCACCCCGCGGGACTCGACCTCGCCGAAGCCGACGGCCGTGAGCAGGTGCGGCACCTGCGTGTCGAAGGGCGCAGGCAACTTGGCGAAGACGGCCTTGACCTCGTCCCCGTACAGCGGGACCTGGATGGCCGCCCCGGCCTCGTCCCTGTCCTCGTAGGCGACCGTGGCGGCGCCGGCCAGGGGCAGCTCGACCCCGTGCTCGGTGAGCACCTCGTTGACCACGCCGATGGCGTTGAGGGTCTTGGGGTAGCCGATGTAGGGCTGGCACTGGTAGATGACCTCGCGCAGCTGCTCGGGGGTGGCCCCGACGTTGAGCGCGGCGGCCGCGTGGGCGCGCAGCTGCGGCAGGGTCTGCATGGAGGCCAGGCAGGTGACGGTGATCAGCTCGCGCTCGACGTCGGTGAGCACGCCGGCGGAGAAGACCTCGCCGAAGATGTGGTTCTGCAGGGTCTCCATGAGCTCGGGATCGGTGGGGCTGGGCTGGGGCTCGGCGCCGAACAGGCGGGTGAAGGTCTCGATCGCCTCGGGGGGCAGTGCCATGGGGTCTCCTTGGGACTCGTTCGGGTTCTGCTTGGTTGTTCCGCGCCGGGGCGCAGGGCCGACGACGGCGTCGGCGGGCCTGGGCACGATCCTGGCACGGCGCCGACCCCGGCGGACACACCTGAGGGGGTGCCCACCGGGGCCTGTCAGTGCCGCCCGGTCGCCGTACGGGCGGCCCGCTTCAGCAGATCCGCCGCCTAGATTGCCCGGCCCTGGCCCGGGCCGGGCAACCGGTGAGAGCCGGCTCAGACCTCCGGGGCGGGGGCGACGTCGCCCAGCAGGTGGGCTATGCGCACCACCCGGGCGGCCTGCTTCTCGAGCTCGGCGCGGGTCAGCGTTACGGCCGCCGTCCCCTCGCCGCGCAGGGCCGCCAGGATGTCCTGCCGGTCGGCCTCGCAGCCGGGCATGAACAGTTCGTTGCCGGCCTTGATGGTGGCCGAGGCGGTGGCGCGCGGGTTCTTCAGGTCCGTGCGGGCCATGGAGTCGACCACCCAGTCGGTCATGACCAGGCCCTCAAAGCCCCACTCCTCGCGCAGAATGGTCTCCAACAGGTCGGCGGACTCGGAGGTGTGCACGCCGTTGATCAGGTTGTAGGAGGTCATGAGCGCGTGGGGCTGGGCCTCACGTACGACGATCTCGAAGCTGCGCAGGTACAGGTCGCGAGCGGCCCGCTGGGAGACGTGACTGTTGGAGTTCAGGCGGTTCGTCTCCTGGTTGTTGAAGGCGAAGTGCTTGACGGTGACAGCCCGCCCCGGGTGCGCCTGGACGCCGCGGGTGATGCCGGCGGCCATGCGCCCGGCCAGCAGCGGGTCCTCGGACATGTACTCGAAGTTGCGTCCGCACAGGATGGTGCGGTGCAGGTTGAAGGCCGGAGCCAGCCACAGGTGGGCACCGAAGTGATCCATCTCCGCCCCGACCAGGTCGCCGTAGGCGGCGGCTAGCTCGGGGTTCCAGGACTGGGCGATGGCGGTGCCGATCGGGATGGCGGTGGCGTACTGCTCGTAGGTGCGCTCCGGGGTGCGCGGCGCGGCAGCGGCGCCACCGAGCGCGGCGGTGGACTCGTCGTCCATGAGCTCGGCGAACAGGCCGCCCAAGGCCTCACCGAGCGCGAAGGGCCCATCGGCGTCCACACCCACCTGCGGGGACAGGCGCAGGCCGGCAGGGCCGTCGGGCATGATCAGCGAGGGCAGTCCCTCGAAGCGGGTGGTGGTCTGGCCGGCGGCGCCGACGAGTGCCTGCGAGGCCTGGCCGATGATCGACTGCTTCTCGGCGTCGTCGCTGTAGTCGCCCAGGACGATGTAGGACAGGTCGTCGTCGGACAGGTCCTTGACGGAGTCGAGGGCGTCGGTGAGGTCCACGGGGGCGTGGATGTCCTCGCGACGCAGGTCGGCGGCGGCCACGGTCAGCCGCGGGAGGTCGGCCGGCACCTCGACGGCGACCGGTGCGGCCGGCTTGAAGTCGGTGAAGCCGGGGTCCCCCAGGGCGTTATGGAGCTGGCGGACGATGGCGGTCTCCGGCAACTCGACGACGGCGGCGGGCACCGTGTTGCGGCTGGACGCGCCCACGCGCACCACGTAGTTGCCGGCCTCCAGGACGGTGGCGGACTTGGCGGCGTCGAAGGAGGCGACGTCGGTCAGGTCGAAGGTGACGGCGACCTCCTCGGCGGCGCCGGCGGCGAGCTCGCCGGTCTTGGCGAAGGCGGCCAGGGCCTGGTAGGGCTGGTCGAGGTCGTCGGCGGGCACGGACACGTAGACCTGGACGACCTCCTTGCCCGGGCGGGTGCCGGTGTTGGTGACGGTGGTCTTGACGGTGATCTCGGAGCCGACGGCGCTGACCACGGGCGCACCGATGGTGAAGGTGGTGTAGCCCAGACCGAAGCCGAAGGGGAAGATCGGGGCGGTGCCGACGGAGTCGAAGTAGCGGTAGCCGACGTATACGCCCTCGCGGTAGTGGGTGTCGTCCGGGTCGCCGAAGTCGCCCTCGGTGGAGTAGTCCTCCCAGGCGGCCCAGGTGGTGGAGAGCTTGCCGGAGGGGTAGCTCTTGCCGAGCAGGACGTCGGCGAAGGCGTCACCGATCGCGGCGCCCAGCTGGGACAGCAGCAGGATGTTCTTCACGTCCTTGACCGGGCTCAGGTCTACGACGCCGCCGACGTTGAGCACCAGCAGGAACTTCTCGAACTTCGCGGCGAGCGCGGTGATGTCGCGGATCTCGGAGTCGGTTAGCTTGACGTCGCCGGCCTCGGGGTGGCGGTCGTTGCCCTCGCCGGAGTCGCGGGCCACGACGTAGACGGCGGCCTCGCCGTCGCCGTCGAGCGGCAGGTCGAAGGCGGGTGCGGGCTCGACGGCGCCCATGCCGAAGTAGATGGCCGGCTGGCCCGCGGCCTTGGCCTGCGCCTTGAGGTCGGCGACGAAGGTCTTGTGGTTCTCCTCGGCGACGCCGTCGTAGGCGTCGAGCCAGGGCTTGGTGGTGATAGTGAAGCCGGCGTTCTCAAGGCCTTCCTCAAGGGTGACCACGTGGCGGGAGTTGACGTCGCCGCTGCCGGTGCCGCCCTTGATGGTGCGCCGCGCGCCGGCCCCGTACAGGGCGATGCGGCCGGGTGCGGCGAGGGGGAAGGATCCGTCGGCCTTGAGGAGGACCATCGATTCGGGTGCTCCCGCGCGCACCGTTGCCAGGTGGTCGACCTCGTACTGGTTCATGTTCTGCTCCACTGTGAGCTCCTTCTGTCAGGCCAGGTTGTACGTGCGCTCACCGGAGAGCACCCGCTGATCACAATCCTACCGCTCGGTCCATTGTTTGTGAAGAGGTTTAGCACGAGCAATCCACATCCATCCTCGCGCCGGGGTGCAGTTTTCGATGGGCCACCCCAAGACCTGACGCACCCCGGCCGAACACCCCGGAGCCGACCACGACGCCGCATCCCGTATACTATGTCCGAATTCGGACTTGGGTGCTGACGGGAGCCATATGACCACCGCTCTGATGGAGCTGCAACAGACGATCAACGCCATGATCAAACGCGCCGACGACGCCTACCACCGGGCCGCCCGAACGGCGGGGCTGTCAGACGCCGCCTTCGACATCCTCTATGCGCTACATGTCGCGGGCGAGGGCTGTTCGCAGAGTCTATTGTGCGAGCTTTGCTTCTCGCGGAAGCAGACGATCAACTCCGCCATCAAGCGGCTTCAGGAGGACGGCACAGTGCGCCTCGAGTCCGGACCGGGGCGAAGCACGCACGTGTATCTGACCGCGCGGGGGCGCGAACTCGTCACCGAGCGCATCAACCCGATCATCAAAGCCGAGCTCACCGCTCTGGACTCCGTTCCAGCCACTCAGCGCGCCGCGCTCGCAGCCGCCCTGACCACATATACGAGCGCTCTGGTGAGGAGCCTGAACGCAATCGGAGGCGACTGACTCCATGGACATGTCCCAGCACCTGGGGGCGCGCGCACTGCTACGCTTCACGGCCCCTTCCATCGCGATGATGCTCTTCACCTCGATCTACGGGGTGGTCGACGGCCTGTTCGTCGCCAACTTCGCCGGCAAGACGGCGCTGGCCGCCATCACCCTGATCATGCCGTTCATCATGATTCTGGGCACCCTCGGCTTCATGATGGGCTCGGGCGGCAGCGAACTCATCTCCCACACCCGCGGCCGGGGCCACGGCGGGTTGGCGAACCGCTACTTCTCCATGATCGTCTACGTCACGCTCGGGACGGGCATCGTGCTGGCGGCCGTCGGCGCCCTGACCATGCGGCCCGTCGCCCAGCTGCTGGGCGCATCCGGCCAGATGCTGGAGCTGTGCGTGTTGTACGGCAGGATTCTGATGGTCTCACTGCCTGCATTCATGCTGCAGTACGCCTTCCAGACCTTCGCCTCCACCGCGGGCAGGCCCCGACTCGGCCTGTATGTGACGGTTGCGGCGGGCATGACCAATATGGCCCTGGATCTGCTGTTCGTCGGCGTCTTCGGGTGGGGCGTGGCCGGAGCCGCGTGGGCCACCGTAGCCTCGGAGTTGATCGGCGGCCTAGTGCCGTTGGCCTGGTTTGCTCGCCCGAACAGCAGCTTCCTGCGTCTGGGCCGCCCGGTAGGGGACCTGGCCGCGCTGGGTCGAGTCTGCGTGAACGGATCATCGGAGATGATGGCGGTGG
Organism: Actinomyces sp. Z5; assembly: GCF_003287795.1. Taxonomy (NCBI): domain Bacteria; kingdom Bacillati; phylum Actinomycetota; class Actinomycetes; order Actinomycetales; family Actinomycetaceae; genus Actinomyces; species Actinomyces sp. Z5. The sequence goes on along the minus strand of NZ_QMIN01000041.1, from coordinate 722 downwards.
TGGCCATCTCGGTGGTCAGCATCATCTACAACCTGCAGTTGCTTAGGTTCATGGGCCCGGACGGGGTGGCCGCCTACGGGGTGGTCATGTACGTCAGCATGATCTTCACCGCGGTCTTCGAGGGCTTCTGTATGGGAGCGGCCCCGCTGATGAGCTACCAGCACGGCGCCGCGAACGATACGGAGAAACGCAGCCTGATGCGCACCTCGCTGGCCATACTCGCCATCACCGGAGCGATGATGCTGCTCGCCTCGCAACTGCTCGCACACCCTCTGGCACTCATCTTCGCCGCGAACGATCGCGGTCTCATGGAGCTGACCGAGACGGCATTGCGCATCTTCTCAGTCGCCTTCCTGCCCATGGGCGTGAGCATGTACGGCTCGTCCCTGTTCACGGCACTGGGCAACGGGCTCGTCTCGGCGGCGCTGGCGGCAGCCCGCACCCTCGGCCTGGAGGTGGGCTCGGTCCTGCTACTGCCGCTGCTGATCGGACCGGTGGGCATCTGGGCCGCGATCATCGTGGCCGAGACTACGGCCACGCTGGCCGTGGGCGTGCTCATCAGGTTGCTGGGGCCTCGGTACGGGCTCCGTGACCGCCGGCCCTTCCCCGCGGAGCAGATGAACAAGTCCGCGTCAAACGCTCTGGTGCCCTGATCTCCACAACCGCGAGAGACGACATGAACAGCGCCCGTCGAGTCACCGACTCAACCAGTGGTTGAGTCG
>NZ_QMIN01000040.1:41200-121705 GCF_003287795.1 Actinomyces sp. Z5 | reverse complement strand
CCACGAACTGTCACCGATGTCCTGACACAGAACTGTCACCGATGTCCTGAGACATAACAGGTACGAACCGTCGTGGTTCATGCCGAATCGTTGGTGCTACCTGACGAACCGTCACCGGAACACACGAACCGTCCACCCCGCGACACCACCCCATGACGCCGCGCCCTGACGCCGACCAATGATGGCACGCGCGTAAGAGCCCTCCGAAGTACCCTCCGCCGCTGCACTCGGCAGTCCGCCTGGCCCGCGCCCGGCGGTGCGGGTCAGCGCCCGGCTGAGTGGTCCGGCGGTGTGGGCCTGGGGGTGTCGGGGAGGTCGTTTGTGACGCTAGTTAGTGGCCTGTTGAAGGTCTCCCGGGGCGTGCGGCAGGCCGGTGAGTGGCGTTGCGGACGGTCAAGGCGGTGTTGCGTACCGAAACCCTCCACATTCGGGAGGGTTTCGGGCCGAAGAGGACGTTCTGGCCGAACCAAGGTCGTTCTCAGTCCAACCAGAACACACCACCAGCCACACCTCCCAAACACGAAGAGCCGCTTTAGGCCGGTGTGTCGTTGGGTGTTCGCAGTCGGCGTGCCTTGTTTGGAGCGCTTCTTTATGTTTGGACCGCCGTAGTGTGCCACTGGGGCGGCCCAAACAGACGTAAGGGGTCCGACCGATGTCGGCCCCACCCGGCGAGGCCGGCTGCGGCGCGGTGGTCGAGGCCCGGCAGGCGGTGCACTCCCACCGTTGGGCGCCTACGGCGGTGCGGCTCGAGCTGCCGGGAACTGAGCCAGGCTCGGCGCCGGCGGCGGTGCAGGATCCACTGACCGCCGGCGCCGAAGCGGCTCAGCTCTCCGACCGGCGCCGGAGCAGTACGGTGCCGGACACAAGCAGTCCTGCAGCGGCGAAGGCGCTGGCGATATTGACCCCGGTTCGCGCCAGCGAGTGTCCGGACTTTCCGGGCACCGGTTGGGCGGAGGCCCGGGCGGTGATAGCCGCCTCGGCGCTTTGGCTGGGCGTGGAGCCCGGGCTTTGGGGAATGGCCGTAGGCATAGCGCTGGATGCGGTCGTAGCCTCGGGTATCGGTGCGGAGGTGGGAGCACCCGCACTGCTGGTCGCCGTCGGCTGCGGCACGGCGCTAGGAGTCCCGGCCTGAGTGGGTTCTGGTGTGGCGATGGGCTGCGTGAGTGTCACGTGCACGGTGTAGGTCGTCTGCGTCCCGTCGGGCGCGGTGACCGTGATCGTTGTTGTGCCCTGGCCATCCGAGCGTTGATCAACGCTCGCGTCGACGTCGGTCGGTACGGCGAAGACGGGCGGCTGCTGATCGGCGGTGACGGTGAGTGCGTACTCGGTGACATCGGGGGAGAACCCCTCCACGTCAACACCGCCTACGGTGAGCCGAGAGAGTGTCGATACCGAGGACGGAGCCGCGCGCAGGGCGTTTATCTCCACCTCTGAGACGATCATGTGGGTGTTCTCGCGTGCAGTGAGTACGAAGCGCACAGCCGCGGCCTGGATGTTTCCAAAATCGACTGTCACGGTTGGTGCCGTTGCTTGATCTGGGACGGGCACGCTCGGCAGGCTCATCCAGGATCCGGTGTCGGGATCGAGATACTCGGGGACAATCTGCGTTGCCCAGCTGTGTGAGGAGCCGTCCATGTAGAAATACACAGTTGCATCCGTCACCGTCTCGTTGTCCGCGAAGGTGTAGGTGAGAGTGTCGCTGAGGTTCTTATCCGAGGACTTCCAGTTCGACCAAGCCTTATCGGTCAACACGAGGTTCGTCGTGCCCTCGACGGAATAGCCGGGCTCGGTGAAGGTGGCTGTAGGGGCCGACTCGGGGGCGATGTTCGCAGGGGCGACACCGACGACGATCACGTTGAGTGTTGCCGGGATTTCGGCGCCGCCCGAGGATGCGGTTCCCGGTACTACGTACACGCCCACGGTGGCGAGTTGCTCGGCGGTGAGGTCTGAGTAGTCCCAGACTACTGGGGCGTCGAAACGCGAAGCGGAGTCTCCGGCCTGGGCGCGTACCGTTTCCGGCGCCCCTGCACTCACATCCGCGACGGAGGCGCCACTCCGGACCGTGACGCTGGTCGGGTCGGAAGAAGTTGCCGGTCCCACCTCTATCGTGGCTACGACGTCGTCGAATGCGTTTCCGTATGCATCGGTACCGGAGCCGTGGATTGTGACTGTACCCGACGTCGACCAGTCCTGCCCGGACACGTCCCAGGTCACGGAGGCGGGGGCGCCGGGGCCGTCCGCGTAAAGGGGAATGACGGTCTCTGGCAGCACCGGGACTACGCCTACAGACGTGTTAGCGGTGACCGGTTTGAAGCCCGTGATTGTGATGTCCCGGGCGGTCCAGCGCTGGTTGCCGCCGCCGTTGGACTTGTAGGTCCCTATGCGGCTGCCCGCGCTCTGCGCCTGGCCGTTCACCTCCACCACTACGGGGCGGGCGGTGGACACCAGGGAGAAGTCCTCGCCGTTAGTGGTGGTCACGATCCACGTGCTTGAGTCCTCCGAAACGGTGTCGGGAGCGGCGGCAACCGCCGTACCGTCGACATCTGCCAGCACCTGCCCGGCACGGTTGGTGAGTGTGACGCGCTGTTGGTTGGTGCCGGCGCCGGAGAGAGTGTGCACGGTCCACAACTGGTTTGCGGAGTCCGCGGGGGTGAAGTCGTCGATGACTACGCCACCGTTCTTCGCCGTCAGGGACCGGCCGGACTGAACGCCGGTGACTTCGTAGGTGTGGCCGTCCTGAAGGAATGCAGCGTTGTCGGCGACACCGGTGACGCCGTCGATAAGGAATGTGGTGACGGACATCGCGGGAACGGTCAGTGTAGCCGTCTTGGTGACAGGGTCGACGTTGACGGCCGAGCCGGTCACCAGCGCGTTGGCGGTCGGATCGGACTCGGGGGACTCGGTAGTGGTTACTGGGGTAACGGTCGCGCCGGCGACCGAGGCGAACTTGGACAGGTCGATGGTGACTGCGCGCTCCTCGGAGGAGTCATTGATATGAACCATGTTGACTCCGGACCCGTCGGGGCGGATAGCCGCGGTCGACTGTGTGGAATCCGTCGGGATGAGATGGGAGCCGGGGACGATGTAGTGCGTGTAGTTGCGCACGGTGTTGTACTTGGAGTTCGTCAGGACTTTGCAGCTCGGATCGGCGTCGCCGTCGGCCAGGCGCCGTTCGGAATCGCCGTTGTCGTTGCAGTCGAAGTCGATGAAGACCGAGCCCCAGTTGAGCCGCTCCACCTTCTCCATGTTGTAAAGATCCTCGACGGGTTGCCAGAACACCCAGGCATCGGGCTCGAGCTCGCGCAGGTCGTCGGTGATGTGCTGGGCCATGCCTAGACCGTTGCCCATCTCGGTGAGGTTCAGCCCGTTCTTCGGACTCCAGTCGCCCTCCACCTCGCTCATCCAGAGTGACGTGTCATCAACCTTGGCTATGTCGCGGACGACCTGGCGATCGCCCGTACCATAGGTGTGCACGTTGTACTGGTCGACCGCGGCCCGCGACCGGGCGGAGTACGCGTTCCAGTCGGTGACGAAAGTGCTGGGATTGGTTTCATCCATAGCGGAGATGACGGCCTCGGTGCCGGTCCCGGGCTCGTTGAGGCGGGCCTGGAGGACCTGGATCATCTCGTTCTGTGCTTGCGGACCGATGTGGGCGCCCTCTTGCCGTGAGGAGGAGTTGGGCCACTGCTCGCCGCTGCGGATCGATGTGGACCAATAGTTGGTGTTGGGCTCGTTGAAGGGGTCAATCGTGTTCACCTTGATTCCGTGGGCAGATTCCAGCTCATCGACCACGGTGACGAGGTAGTCGGCGAAGGCCTCCATGTCATCGGAGGACAGTTGCTCGGCCCAACCGTCGTTGATGCCTCCGGAGACGAACCCCGACTGGGTGAGGAAATACGGTGGGGAATTGGAGAAGGCCTCCCAGTGCGTGATGTCGGCCTTGATCGCGTCTATCCACCACCGTTGCGTCGCATCCGCAGACAGGTTGTAGGAGTTCGTGTCGTCGCCATTCCAGGCGGCGCGGTAACGGCCGCGGTCGGCATAGGTCGAGGTGATGCTCCCCTCATCGTCCGTTGCGTGCAGATCGGGGTTCCACCACCCTTCGACTGCTCCTCCTGGACGTAGGTAGTCGGGAACGTCCGTCGCGTTGCCGCCGCCGATGTTGTAGCGCGCAATGTTGAGGTTCAGCCCCTCCTCGCCGAACACGGCGTCGCGTAGCTGTTCACGGACCTCTTGCGGGTAGTCCCCGGTGGCGTTGGCAAACCAGACCAGGGAAGTCCCCCAGCCTTCGAAGGCGTCCGATTGATAGCTCGGGTTAATGGTGACGGTGACTGCGGTGGCTGCTGACGCCTTGGGTGGCGCTATGCCAACGATTCCAGCAGCCGCAAGTGATGCGGCTGCGAGGGCCGCCAGGGTGCGGATACGTAGCTTCCTCATGAACTCTCCCCATTGAGAAATAGCGGAATATCAGCGATGGTTGCGCAAACATCACTGCCTGTACCGATTATTGCCGCGCCCCACCGCGGCGTCAAGGGTGAGGAAACTTGTTCAGTGCTTCCGTGGCGGTGCCGTGGATGCGCGTACCACCAGTGACGTCGGCACCAGCTCCTGGCCGGTCTCGGCCACCCCGGTGCTCATCATGCGCACCAGGCGGGCCATACAGGCCCGGCCCATGCCGGCAAAGTCCTGGTGCACGGTCGTCAGCGGGGGAGCGAAGTCGGCGGCAAGGGGGATGTCGTCAAAGCCGACCACCGACAGGTCCTCCGGGACGTGCCGCCCCAGATCCTGTGCGGCGTGCAGCAGTCCGAGTGACATCTCGTCATTCGCGCAGAAGACGGCGGTGCAGCTCGGATCCTTCAGCAGAGTCAGGGCCGCCTGGTAGCCGGAGCCGGCCGACCAATCGCCGTGTGCCGGCTCGGGCACCCGCCGTCCGGCCTCGGTGAGCACTTCACGCCAGGCCTTCTCGCGGCGCTGTGCCGAATACGAATAGGCCGGGCCGGTGATGTGGTGGACGGTCGCGTGCCCCAGTGCCAGTAGGTGCTCGACGGCGGACCGAGTGCCGGCGGCCTGATCGGTATCGACCACCGCATGATCCGGGCCCAGGGCGGAATCGACAACGACGAGGTGCTCGACGTCGGGGAGCGTGAAGGACGCGCCCTCGGCGTCGTCGGGCATCGACTCCATCACCAGGATGATCCCGTCGACCAGCAGCTCGCTCAGGCGGTCGAAGGCTCCCGAGACGGAGGCTGTGGTGCGGGACTGCGGTGCCATGAGGGTGACGGTGTAGCCGTGGGATGAAGCGGACTCGGAGATCGCCGCGAGGGTAGAGGTGTTGCCTGTAGCGGTCAGGTCGAACATGACCACGCCGATGTTGTGGAAGTTGCCGCGTTTGAGGGCGCGGGCGGCCGCGTTGGGGCGGTAACCGAGCTCGCGCATGGCTGCGACCACCCGTTCGCGGGTCTCGGGGACCACGCCCTCGTATCCGTTGGACACGCGCGAGACGGTTTGTGCGGAGACGCCGGCCAGCTGAGCCACGTCCGCCATGGAGACCTGGCGGCGCCGTCGTGCGGGCATGATGACCTCCTGAGGTCAACGATGGTTGGGGTCATGGTTGACATAACTGAACCGATGTGACAAGGTAACACCCGTTCACGATGTTTACGCAACCATCCCCGCTGTTGCAATTGTTTGCGTAAACACCACTCTATCGGCCCACTCCGCTCAGTGCAGAGACGGAAGGACAAGGATGTCGGCGATTCCCGTCGCAGCGAGCACCTCCGGTGCCGCGCAAACCAACCCCGCGCCCGAGCGGCGCCATAAACGTCGCTGGACCGGATGGGGCTTCGTTGGCCCCTTCATGGTGGTCTTCGCCTTCGTTTTCCTCGCACCCATCTTCTACTCGATCTACCTGAGCCTGTTCCAGAACCGGATGGTCGGCGGCAACCAGTTCGTCGGCCTGGACAACTACATCCAGCTCTTCGGCGACCCGCAGTTCTGGGAGGCATTCCGCCGCGTCGCACTGTTCCTGGTGGTTCAGGTGCCCATCATGCTGACGCTGTCGCTGCTGGCGGCCTTGGCGATCGACTCTCTGAAGCTCCACGGCACGGCGTTCTTCCGCATCTCCATCTTCATGCCCTACGCGGTGCCCGCCGTGGTCGCCGCGCTCATGTGGGGCTTCATGTACGGCAACCGCTTCGGCCTGGTGGGCTCACTGTCCGACTTCCTCGGTGTGAGCATCCCCGACCCGTTGGGTGCGAACGTCATTCTGGTGTCGATCGGCAACATCGTCACCTGGGAGTTCGTCGGCTACAACATGCTGATCTTCTACTCCTCGCTGAAGACGATTCCGCACAGCCTGTACGAGGCCGCCGCGATCGACGGCGCCAGCGAGTGGCGCATCATCACCGCCATCAAGATCCCGGCCCTGCGCGGCGCCCTGGGTATCGCCACGATCTTCTCCATCATCGGATCGTTCCAGCTGTTCAACGAACCCTCGATCCTGCAAAGCCTCGCCCCCAACGCGATCACCACCTACTACACGCCGAACTACTACGCCTACAACCTCTCCTTCGCCGGCCAGCAGTACAACTACTCGGCCACCGTCGCCATCGTCATGGGCCTGATCACCATGGCCGTGGCCTACTTCGTCCAGCTGCGCGGGAACCGGGAGAACTGAGCCATGAGCAAGAAGACCACCGAGGCCGCCGTCGCCCACCGCGGTTACAACGTCGAGAACCCCCGCAAGAGTTGGCTGCTGACAATCGTGATGGGCCTGATGCTCATCTACACCTACCTGCCGCTGCTGTGGCTGTTCATCTCCTCGACCAAGACCCAGGGGGACCTCTTCTCCACCTTCGGGCTGTGGTTCGGTCATGACTTCGCCCTGTGGGACAACATCCGCGAGACGCTCACCTACAACGACGGCCAGTTCGTGCGCTGGTTCCTGAACACGCTGATGTACGTGGTTCTGGGCGCCGGCGGCTCCGTGCTGCTCTCGGTACTGGCCGGGTATGGTCTGGCCAAGTTCGACTTCCCGGGTAAGAACGCCGTCTTCGCCATTGTCATCGGCGCCGTCGCCGTCCCCGGCACCGCGCTCGCGGTCCCGACCTTCCTCATGTTCGCCAAGCTGGGGCTGACAAACACTCCGTGGTCGGTGATCATCCCCTCGCTGATCTCGCCCTTCGGTCTGTATCTGATGTGGCAGTTCACCCGCGACGCCGTGCCCACCGAGCTGCTCGAGGCGGCCCGGATCGACGGCGCGAGCGAGTTTCGTACCTTCCGTCAGGTGGCTCTGCCGCTGCTGGGCCCCGGCATCGTGACGGTCGCCCTGTTCGCGATCGTGGCCACCTGGAACAACTACTTCCTGCCGTTGATCATGTTGAAGGACGCCAGCTGGTATCCGCTCACCATCGGTTTGAACGCCTGGAACGCGCAGGCAGCTACGGCCGGAGGGCAGGCGATCTTCAACCTGGTCATCACCGCCTCGCTGCTCACCATCATTCCGCTGATCGCGGCCTTCCTCGGCTTGCAGCGCTTCTGGCAGGCCGGCCTGGCCTCCGGCGGCGTCAAGGAATGATGCCGCCACTCCGAGCCTCCTTCCGCCTGCCCCTGCGTCCTTCGACTACATCAACCCCCAACCCAAACACTCCCACCAGCACCGCAAGGGTGCGAACTGGAAAGGAAAATCCCATGACCATTGATCGTCGAATGTTTCTGCACGCCGGCTCTGCCGCGGCCGTGGCCGGCGCTACCTCAGCTCTGCTGGCCGCCTGCGGCTCGGGCTCCTCGTCCTCCGGTGGGGCGGCCGACGTCGATCCCTCCGCCGCAGCCTCGGCCGCGGAGGCGGGCGGCGAACTGCTCGTGTGGGCGTGGGACAACACCATTGAGCCCTGCGCGCAGGCCTTCATGAAGAAGTACCCCAACGTCAAGGTCACCGTGACCAACGTCGGCACCTCCGCCGACCAGTACACGTCCTTGCAGAACGCGATTTCTGCCGGCAAGGGCGGGCCCGACGTCGCCCAGGTCGAGTACTACGCCCTGCAGCAGTTCTCCATCTCCGAGTCCCTGGCGGATCTGACGCAGTTCGGCGCTGCCGACTACGAGGGCACGTTCACCGAGGGGCCGTGGAACTCCGTGCACACCGGTGAGGGCGTATACGGCCTGCCCCTGGACTCCGGCCCGATGGCCATGTTCTACAACGAGGAGGTCTTCACCGAGCTCGGCGTCGACGTCCCCACCACCTGGGACGAGTACCTGGATGCCGCCCGCAAGATTCACGCCGCCGACCCGAGCAAGTACATCGCCAGCGACACCGGCGACGCGGGCGCCACCCTGTCCGGGCTGTGGCAGGCGGGAGCCCAGCCCTACACGGTGGACGGCACCACCGTCACCATTGACTTCTCCTCGGACGAGGCCGAGAAGTTCTCCGAGCTCCAGACCACCCTGATCAAGGAGGGGCTGCTCGCCCCGATCTCCAGCTGGACCGACGAGTGGTTCCAGGGGCTGGGCGACGGCACTATCGCCGCACTCGTGACGGGCGCATGGATGCCCGGCAACTTCACCTCCTCCGTGCCGGGTGCGTCCGGGAAGTGGCGCGTAGCCCCCCAGCCGCGCTGGGACGCCGATACTCCCGCCTGCGCCGAGAACGGCGGCTCCTCGCTCGCGGTCATGGCCGCCTCCGAGAAGCAGGCGCTGGCCTACTCCTTCGTCGAGTTCTGCTCCGCCCAGGACGGCATCCAGATCCGCATCGACGGCGGCGCCTTCCCCTCCACGACGGCGGAACTCGACTCCGAGGACTTCCTGGGCAAGGAGTTCGAGTACTTCGGCGGCCAGAAGGCCAACGAGGTCCTGTCCCAGGCCGCCAAGGACGTGCTGTCCGGCTGGACCTACCTGCCCTTCCAGGTCTACGCCAACTCCATCTTCAACGACCACGTCGGCAAGGCCTACACGACGGGCGGCGACACCACCATCGCCGAGGGGCTGGCCTCCTGGCAGGACGCCTGCATCGCCTACGGCAACCAGCAGGGCTTCACGGTCTCCTGACCGCGTCGCGCCACCACGACCGACGCTCCATCCGAATCAAGAGAAAAGGTTCCGTCATGCCCGTTGATCTGACCCGTCGCAGCGCCTTATCCGCCCTCGGCGCTTCCGCTCTCGCCCTTACCCTGGCCGCCTGCTCCGGCTCCGACTCCGACGGCGGCAGCACTGCCGAGGTCGACCCCTCGGCCGCGGCCTCCGCCGCCGCGGCCGGCGGGGAGCTGCTCGTATGGTCCTGGGAGCCCACACTCACCGACGTCGTCGCCGAGTACCAGCGCGCCTTCCCCAACGTGAAGGTCGAACTGGTCAATGCCGGTACCAACGTCGAGGAGTACACGGCGCTGCAGAACGCCATTTCCGCAGGGTCCGGCGTCCCCGACGTCGCCCAGATCGAGTACTACGCCCTGCCGCAGTTCTCCCTGTCCGAGTCGCTCGCGGACCTGACCCAGTTCGGTGCCGCCGACCTGGCCGGCTCCTACTCCGCCGGCCCCTGGGCGTCGGTCGCCTCGGACGAGGGCATCTTCGGCCTGCCCATGGACTCCGGCCCGATGGCCCTGTTCTACAACGAGGAGGTCTTCAATGCGGCGGGGGTTGAGGTCCCCAGCACCTGGGAGGAGTATCTCGACGCCGCCCGCGCCATTCACGCCGCCAACCCGGAGCAGTACATCGCCAACGACATCGGGGACGCGGTCAAGACGCTGTCGCTGCTGTGGCAGGCCGGTTCCCGTCCCTACACGGTGGACGGCACCACCGTCGGCATCGACTTCAGCGAGGAGACCTCCCAGAAGTACGCCGAGCTGTGGGCCACGCTGATCGAGGAGGAACTGCTCTATCCCTGCGCCGACTGGTCCGACGAGTGGTATCGGGGCCTGGGAGACGGCACCATCGCCTCCCTCGTCATGGGCGCGTGGATGCCGGCCTCCTTCGTAGGCGGCGTTGAGGCCGGGGCGGGCAAGTGGCGGGTGGCGCCGCTGCCGGCCTGGGAGGCCGGGCAGACCGCCTCCTCGGAGATGGGCGGTTCCTCGCTTGCGGTGACTGCTGCCAGCGATAAGCAGGCCCTGGCGTACCACTTCATCGAATACGCCAACGCCGGGGACGGCGTCGCCAGCCGTATCGCCAATGGGGCCTTCCCGGCCACAACGGCGGACCTGAGCAGCGAGGAGTTCCTGGGGACCGAATTCGAGTATTTCGGTGGCCAGAAGGCGAACGAGATCTTCGCCGACAGTGCCGCGGCCGTCACCGAGGGCTGGTCCTTCCTCCCCTTCCAGGCCTACGCCAACTCCATCTTCAACGACTCCGTGGGCAAGGCCTACGAGTCCAAAGGTGCCACCTCCATTGCCGACGGGCTGTCCGCCTGGCAGCAGGCATGCATCACCTACGGCAATCAGCAGGGCTTCACGGTCTCCTGACCGCGCCCGCACGACGCGCCGTGGAGCCGAAACACGCTTTGACTCCACGGCGCGTCGTCGCCAACCACCACAGAATCGGCTCAGGTCGGTTCAGGACTAGGCAAGGCACGAATGAACAGCAACGCCACCACCCGCCCCGGCTTCCCGCGGCGCCCGCGCCGCGAGAGCGCGGCCATCCACTTCGGTGCCGACTACAACCCCGACCAGTGGCCAGAGGCCACCTGGGAACAGGACATCGCTTTGATGCGGCGGGCGGGCGTAACCGTCGTCACCCTGCCGGTGTTCTCCTGGGCGCATATTCAACCGAACGAGGACACCTGGGACTTCGAGTGGCTGGACCGGATCATGGACCGACTGGCGCAGGCCGGTATCGACGTCGACATGGCCACCTCCACCGCGTCTCCGCCCGCCTGGCTCACCTCCAAGCACCCCGAGGTACTGCCGGTCACCCGTACGGGTGAGACGCTGTGGCCGGGGGGACGACAGCAGTGGCGTCCCACCTCGCCCGTGTTCCGCCGTTACGCCCTGGAGCTGACGCGCCGTCTGGCGGAGCGCTATGGAAGCCACCCTGCGCTGGCCGCCTGGCATGTGAACAACGAGCTCGGCTGCCACAATGCCTACGACTACTCCGACGATGCCGCCGCGGCCTTCCGCGCCTGGTTGCGCGAGCGCTACACCACGTTGGAGACGCTCAACGACGCCTGGGGGACGGCATTCTGGTCACAGACCTACCACCGGTGGGAGGAGATCCTTCCACCCCGCCTGGCCGCCTCCGAGCCCAACCCCAGCCAGCTGCTCGACTTCCGTCGCTTCTCCTCCGACGCCCTGCGCGACCACCTGCGCGCCGAGAGCGAAGTGCTGCGGGCCATCACCCCCGACGTGCCGATCACCACCAACTTCATGATCATGGGTGACACCTCCGCCATGGACTACCCGGGCTGGGCCGATGACGTCGACTTCGTCTCCAACGACCACTACCTGGACCCCGGCCCCGGCGGTATCGATGAGCTCGCCTTCTCCGCCTCCCTGACCTCCGCCATTGCCAAGGGTCGGCCGTGGTGGCTCATGGAGCACGCCACCTCCGCCGTCAACTGGCGGCCCGTGAATCCGCCTAAGCTCCCCGGGGAATTGATGCGCGACTCACTGACGCACCTCGGCCACGGCGCCGACGCCATCTGCTTCTTCCAATGGCGGGCCTCGCGGGCGGGAGCCGAGAAATACCACGCCGCCCTGCTTCCGCACGCCGGGGAGGACTCGCGCCTGTTCCGCGACGTCGTCGCCCTGGGCAAGAGCCTGGAGGACCTGGCCGCGGTGGCCGGCAGCCCGGCACTGCCCGCCCACGCCGCGGTCATCTTCGACTACGAGTCCTGGTGGTCGCTCACGCAGGAATTCCTGCCGCACACCCGCCTGGACTATCGCGGCCAGGCCCTGGACTGGTACCGGGCCCTGGTCGCCGCGGGAATGCGAGTCGACGTCGTTACTGCACGCAACAATCTGGAGAGGTACGACCTGCTCGTCGCCCCGCTGCTGCACGTCGTGCCCGCCGACCTGGCCGAGCGCCTGCACGCCGCCGTCGCGGGCGGCACCCACCTGGTGACAACCTACTTCTCCGGGACCGTGGACGAGCACGACCACATCATTCTCGGCGGTTACCCCGGCGCCCTGCGCGATCTTTTAGGCATCCGCGTCGAGGAGTTCAGCCCGCTGCTGGACGCCGACGCAGCAGCGCTCTCCAATGGCGGCACCGGCCGTATGTGGAGCGAGCGGGTGGAGCTCACCGCTCCCGACGTCCAGGTGCTGCGCCGTTACGAACATGCTCGCGGCATTGAAGCGGGCGTCCCCGCCGTCACGCGGCGCCCGGTGGGACAGGGGTCGGCAACGTATGTCTCCACGCGCCTGGAGGGTGAAGACCTGGCAGAGCTGGTTGCCGAACTGCTTGCGTCCGCCGGCATCGGCCCGGACCTGCCCGAACCGTTGCGCGGGCAGGTGATTGCCTCCGCCCGCCGCGGCGAGGCGGCAGACTACTGGACACTCACCAACCGGGGGAACCACGACCTCGGGACTGCCGCCGCCGTCGCCGGGATGTTGGGCGGCGTACCGCTGGGAGGCGCCGACTCCCTCGGCGCGAGCGACGCCGTCGTCGTACGGGTGCCGCGCAACTGAGCCGCCTCACCGCACCTGGGGAATACCCAACTCGTCGCGCGCGGCGCGCATCTGGGCGGCCTCGGCGCGCGAGAACTCGAACTCCGCCTCGCTCCAGTCCCACATCGCCTGGATGAGGGGCTTGAAGCTCTCTCCGCGGCGGGTCAACCGGTACTCCACGCGGGGAGGCACCTCGCCGTAGTCGACGCGCTCCAGGAAGTCGTCCGCAACCAGCTCTCGCAGTTGCTTGGACAGGGTCGAGTCCGACACACCGTGCAGGCAACGCTTCAACTGGCCGAAGTGTCTGACCTCGGCCAGAGCGACGTAGAAGAGAATCTCGATCTTCCACTTGCCGCCCACGACCTTCTGCAGGGACGCGATCGCGGGGCACCACTCGATCTTGGGGGCCTCGGCCATGCCGCTCCTCTCCTTCGTGCCGCTAGTACTACAGAAAAAGATAGTACTAGCGGAACCGTAGCGCCATGAGTGACAGTTGCTCCAGATGCGCAGGCCGCGCGCAGCGCGCCGGCGCCCACAACCCCGAGGAGGAACACATGAAGGTGACCTACTGGTCGGACTTCGCATGCCCGTACTGCTACGTAGGCGAGACCCGCCTGCACAAGGCGATCGAGTCGCTCGGCCTGGCCGACGACGTCGAGGTGGAGATGAAGGCCTTCGAGCTTTACCCGGACGCGCCCCGCGAGGTGCAGGGAACGACGCTTGACCGCTTCGCCAGGAAGTACCGGCTGACCAGGGCGGCTGCACGCCAGCGCATCGACTCCATCAGCGCGATGGGGCGGGCCGAAGGCATCGACTTCAACTACGCCACCACGCGCAACACCAATATGTTCGATGCGCACCGGCTCACCAAGCTCGCGCACGAGCAGGGCAACACCCGCTTCGAGGAACTCTGCTTCCACGCCTACTTCGTGGACAACGAGGTCATGTCCGACCACGCCGTCTTGCGGCGCCTGGCCAAGCAGGCCGGACTGCCGGAGGCGGACGTGGAGCGCGTGCTGTCCAGTGACGAGTACGCCGACGCCGTGCGTGCCGATGAGCGCGAGGCGCACTCCATGGGGGTGAATGCCGTGCCGTTCTTCGTGGTGGACGGCAAGTACGCCATTTCGGGTGCCCAGCCGATCGAGGAGATGACCCGCGTGCTCACAAACGCGCGCGACGCGGCGCTCGCGGAGGACACAACCGAGGGCGGCGCCTGCGGCCCGGAGGGGTGCGCGATCTGATGGGGGTACAGGTTCGCCCGCTTCTGGCCCGGGGCGTGTTTGCCACCTACGGCTACTTCGTCGTCGATGAGGTCACGCGACATGCGTTCCTGATCGACCCTGGCGCCCAGGCGAACCTGTTTCTGCGTGCCGTGCGCGGGCATCAGTGGACCGTGGAGGCCATCCTGCTCACGCACGGCCACTTCGATCATGTCGGGGCCGTGGATGAGCTGCGCGCCGCCCTGGGCGTCCCCGTGCTGGCGCATGCGGAATCCAAGCGCTACCTGGGCGACCCCGATCTGAACCTGTCCGCCGCCCACGGCGCGCCCCTGCGGGTCCGCGATGTGGAGAACTTCCAACACGGCGACCGCCTGGCCCTGGGGGAGGGATCGAGCGTCGAACTCGAGGTCCTGCACGTTCCCGGGCATACCGATGACTCCTGCGCCTTCTACTGCGAACAGGCCGGCTTCGCGGTGGTTGGTGACACGGTCTACGAGGGAGGCCCCGGGCTGACCATCTTTCCGACGGGGGATGCGGGCAAGCTTCGTGAGAGCCTGGAGACCAGGCTGCTCACGCTCCCCGATGGCACGGAACTGCTGTCGGGACACTCCCTCCCCATCACGGTCGCGCGCCTCAGACGCGCGGTACGACGGTGCGACGCGGCCGAGTGATTCGGGGCCGACTACCCTGAGCGGCATAGGGCAAGCCGCGACGAGAAGGCTCGGTGCGGCCGGGAGCAACCGAGAAGGATTTGGGCAGCATGGCGCGCGTGGAAGGCAGGCGACCCAGCATGGTCGACGTCGGTCGTGCCGCCGGAGTGTCCGCTCAGACCGTCTCGCGTTACTTCAACGGCGGATATGTCTCTGCCGACGCCAGTGCGCGCGTGGAGGCCGCCGTAAATGCGCTGGGGTACGTGCGCAATCGCATTCCGCTGCAGATGAAGGCGCGGCACACGAACCTGATCGGGCTAGTGCTGCTGGGGCCGCTCAATTACGGCAATTCCGGGATCATGGGCGGCTTGACGCGTGCGGCTCGGGAGGCCGGACAGGCGGTGATGATCTCCCACATGGAACGCGATCCCGCCACAAGCGCAGAGTCCTGGGCGGCACTCCTGACAGAGGTGGACACGCTGTTGTCCATGCGCGTGGACGCCCTGATCGTGGGCTCCCCGTATGACAGCATCAAGCGGATCATTGATTACGTGGATGGCGCGGTCCCGCTAGTAACTCTGGCGGAGTTGCCTGACAAGGCCGTAGACGCCGTTGGCCCCTACTCCTACGAGGCCTCCTGTGCGGTCATGCGGCACCTGATCGCGCTGGGGCACCGCCGGATCCTGCACATATCGGGGCCATCCGACCGGGCACAGGCGGTCGCCCGGCGGCGCGCCTACGAGGCGGAGATGACCGCCGCCGGCCTGGAGGGGTTGCCGGTGCTGGAGAGTCGTGAGTGGAACGCCGCCTCCGGAGCCGAATGTGCTGGGCGGGTGGAGGCGGGATCGTTCTCCGCCGTTTTCGCGGGAAGCGACACCATTGCTCTGGGATTCATCAGTGCACTGCGCCAGCGGGGACTCATAGCGCCCCGCGACTATGCGATTGCAGGCTTCGATGACATGCCCGACGCACAGTTCATGGATCCTCCGCTCACAACTGCACGTATCGACTTCGAGCGGATTGGTGAGGTAGCGCTGCGTCGGGCCGTCGCCGATGTAACCGGCGTCAGTTACGACGACGATGCGCCGCGGCCCGAGTTGGTGGTGCGCGCTTCGACGGCCGGATACCTGGGCGCGCTGGGCTGAGTCGACCTCGGTCGAATACGCAACCGCAGCCCTTGACAGCAGAGCGCAGACTGTTATGCTTAACAGTGTTCATTCAATGTTGAATGAACATGAGACCTGCCGTTGTCCGGCACTGCCGCCGCACGACAGCTTCAACGCCACAGGGGACATCATGAAAACAACTCTCACTCGCCGTCACGCCATCGGGCTCGGTACCGCCCTCCTCACTGCCGGCGCTCTCGCCGCCTGCGGACGCCAGGGAGGAGGGGCGTCGGGCGGTGGCGCGGACTCCCTTACCCTCTGGCTCGGCGCACTCGAGGACTCCCAAAAGCAGGACATCGACCGCCTGGTTGCCGCTTTCGAAGAGGCTAACGGCGTGACCGTCAAGTACGAGACACACTCCACCGACTCACTCAAGGAGTCCATGCGTCAGGTCTCCGGCACCAACGCTGGACCGGACATCTACTGGTACTGGGAGGGACCGGGACTAGGAGGAGATCTTGTCGAGGCGGGTATGAGCCTGGACTTGACCGACTATTACAAGCAGTACAGCTGGGAGGACCGCTTCACCGCCGCATCCCTGGCGGGCATCACCCAGTACGGCGGCTACCACGGTATCCCCTGGACCTTGCAGGCACAGGGCCTGTACTACAACAAGACCTTGTTCGAACAGGCCGGCATCGCCGCCGAGCCGACCACCTATGACGAGCTCATCGCCGCCTGCGACGCCCTCAAGACCGCAGGCATCACGCCGATCGAGTTCGGCGGCACCGTCAACTGGCACGTCATGCGTCTGCTCGATTCACTGATCGAAACCAAATGCGGCGCCGACGTCGCCAGAACCCTGGTCACCGACAAGACGGGCTGGGACACCGAGACAGGTGTAGCCGAGGCCTTCACCGAGCTCAAGACCTGGGCGGATAACTACTTCAACGCAGGCTACATGTCCATTTCCAATGACGACTCCAGCCTGCTGTTCTGGAACGGGCAGGCAGCCATGGCTCTGGAGGGCACGTGGTTCGACGCCCAGTGTGTGGACAACGGAATGGACCCCGAAGAGGTCGGCATCTTCCCCTTCCCCACAGGAACCGGACGCCTGTATGGATTCGGCGAGGGCTTCTACATCAACGCCAACACCGAGAAGGCTGACCTGGCCGCGTCATTCCTCGACTTCGTCACCTCGGCCGAACAGATGGGCGGCAGCGGCGGTGCCTGGGCGGCTGTGAGTGTGAATAAGGACGTCGAAGTCTCCGAGGCCAACCCACTCGACGCACTGTGGCCCCCGATCCTGGAGTCCTCGGAGGAGATGTACAACAACTTCGACCAGGCCCTCAGTCTGGATGAGACGACCGAGTACTGGCGCATCCAGAACGCCGTCCTCATCGGTGATATGGCCCCGGAGGAGGCCGGCCCGGCCATGCAGAAGTTCATCGACGCCAACTCCTGATCGGCCGGTACCGCGCGAGCGGACAGGCCAGTTCAGGTCCGATCCGCGCAACAAGCTCAGCGAAAGAACTTCTCATGGCAACAGCTCAAACGGCGTCAGCGCCCGTACGGGCCATCAAACAGCACCGCGTGCTGCGTTCCCTGCCCTACCTGGCCCCGGCGGCCCTGCTGTACGGCATATTTCTGCTGTATCCGATGATTGACTCGGTACGGCTGTCTTTCTTCTCCTGGTCCGGCTACGCCACCGCCGCCCAGGAATTCGTCGGGCTCAAGAACTATCGGTACCTGCTCACGCAGGACACGGTGTTCTGGACTGCCCTCAAGAACTCAATGATCTGGGTGGTGCTATCGGTAGCCATCCCCATGGTGCTGTCCCTCCTCATGGCCCTAGCCCTCAACCAGCGCATATGGGGGCGCAATGCCTTCCGCTCGATCTTCTACATCCCGAGCGTTTTCGCATCCATCACGGTGGCAGCGATCTGGCGGTGGATCTACAACCCCACCATGGGCGTTATCAACCAGGTACTCGAGGCGGTCGGTCTGGGCGGACTGGCCCACGAGTGGTTGGGTGACCCACGCACCGCCCTGTACTCCATCTTTGTCGCCTCGGTATGGCAGGGGGTCGGCTTCAACATGGTGCTCTTCCTCGCCGGTCTGCAATCCGTGCCGGCCGAGCTCGTGGACGCGGCCAAGGTTGATGGGGCGGGCCGTTGGCAGGTCTTCCGCAACGTGACCTGGCCCGCGCTGCGACCGACGACCGTCGTCGTTGTCATTCTGACCATTATCAACTCGCTGAAGGTCTACGACCTGGTGGTCGGCATGACCGGGGGAGGGCCGGCGCAGTCCAGCCAGGTTCTCGCCCTGTGGTCGTACCAGCAGTCCTTTTCCAACCACAACTTCGGGGCCGGTGGTGCCGTCGCCACCGTCCTGCTGATTCTCTCGCTGTGCCTGGTGGTTCCCTACCTGGCCTGGTCCATGAAGGGGGAGGACTGAGATGACTGCTATTCCTGTGGCCCGCACCGCCGTCGGCTCCGATGCCGGGGCAGTCGCCGCACCGAACCGGCCGCCGCGCGACTGGGTCACCACCGGCCTGTGGGTCGCGCTACTCATCACGGCTGCGTTCTGGCTGGTGCCCTTCGCCGTCATGCTGCTCACCTCCTTCAAGAGTCGAGCGGACCTGGCGAGCGGATCTACGCTCGGTTTGCCCTCGCAGTGGCTCTGGAGCAACTATGCCGACGCCGTCGACACCGGTGACTTGTGGATCAGTGGCAGTAACAGTCTGCTGGTCTCGGTCATCAAAGTGCCGTTGGGCCTGCTGCTCGCAGCACTCGCGGCCTACGCATTGGCACGTATCCATATGCGGCGGGCCAAGTGGGTCGTCGCCGTCTTCGCTGTCGGCTCTATGGTGCCCATCCAGGTTGCCCTCGGGCCCATGTTCCAACTGCTGCTGAAGGCGGACTTGCTGGACACCTACGTGGGCTTGATCCTGCCGTACCTCGCCTTTGGCGTGCCGTACCAGGTCTTCATGCTCTATGGCTCCTTCCGAGCCATACCCGATGAGGTCGAGGAGTCCGCCCGGCTCGACGGCGCCTCCACCTTCCGCATCTTCTGGCAGATCTGCTGCCCGTTGATCAAGCCGACGCTGGCTGCTCTGTTCGTCCTGGATTTCGTGTCTACCTGGAACGAGTACGCCATGGCCTCCACAATTCTGCAATCAGGATCGATGGCGACTATCCCGCTGGCCGTGCAGAACTTCTCCGCCCAGCACGGCACCGACTACGGACCGCTGAACGCCTTCATCATTATGACTGCGATCCCGGTGCTGATCGTCTACCTGCTCTTCCAACGCTATTTCGTCTCCGGTGCCTTCTCCGGGGCGGTGAAGGGCTGAGCGCGCCGGCTGCATCGACGGGCTCGGCGTCGGACGATCGACGGGGAGCTGGGGGTGGGGCGTCCGGTGACCAGCGGTGTCCGAAATGGTGACAAACGTCGGACTCGGTGCCCGGATTGGTTTTCGCAGGCGCATGATTCCAACGTTTCGTGAGTCGTGGGCCGACGTCCCGGGCTCGTTTGTCACCGTTTGTGACAATGCGGGTGCCGTCATCCATCATCAACTGGCCCTTTCAGGAACTAACAGGGATAATGACGAAACCGTAACGTACGTCGACCCGTCACGCCAGGTGCCTTCGAGACCCTGGGGCGCGCGCGAGGGACCCCGGAACCCAGGCAGCGTTAAGGTGCCGCCAGCGTCGGCACTACCTTCAAAGGAGAGAATGATGCTCAAAGGAATCAATACCCTGATGACGCCCGAACTGCTGGGCGTGCTGGCCCGTATGGGGCATGGCGACGTCATCGCCGTCGTCGACTCCAACTACCCCGCCTACGCCACCGGCCGACCAGTCATCCCCATGCCCTCGCTGAACAGTCCCGAGGCCGTGCGACTGGTGGTCGAACTCATGCCGCTTGACACCTTCGTCGAGGCGCCCGTGCGCTACATGATCGGCGAGGGTGATACCGAGTTGCGCGAGGTGACCCGCGACGTCCTCGCCGTGGCCACGGAACTCGAGGGGCGCGAGATCTCCGGTGCCGCCATGGAACGCTTCGACTTCTACGAGGCCGCTCGTTCCGCCTCCGCGGTCATTCACACCCAGGAGACCCGGCCTTACGGCTGCTACCTGCTCACCAAGGGCGTGCTGCCGAGCTTTGGGCCGCAGGACTGACAAGGAGGGACCATATGTCCGCGCATGTAGTTGTAATCGGCTCCATCAACCAGGATGTCACGGTCACCGTTGACCGCTTCCCAGAGCCGGGGGAGACCCTGTATACGCGCTCCCTCAGCTATCGGCTCGGCGGCAAGGGTGCCAACCAGGCCGCCGCGGCAGCCCATGCCGGCGCCCGCGTCCGCTTCGTCGGACGCGTCGGCTCTGACGCCGCCGGCCCAGCGCTGCGCGAGGAACTTGCCGGTCATGGTGTCGATGTGAGCGGCCTGCTGGTAGATGAGGGGACCACCGGCTCCGCCTTCATCACCGTGTCCGCCACCGGGGAGAACACGATTCTCATTGACGCGGGTGCAAACGGCCGGGTCGCCTCCGAGCAGGTCGACGCCGCAGCTCTGCAAGCAGGAGACGTCGTCGTCCTCCAGGGTGAGATTCCGGCCGCCGCCAATGCGGCCGCCATCGCCTCCGCTCGCGGGGCCGGGGCGACGACGATTCTCAACCTCGCGCCGGTCTACGGCATCGCCGCGGAGGATCTCGCCGCGGTGGACATCCTCGTGGTCAATGAGACCGAGGCCGGTCTGGTTCTCGGTCGTCCCGCCCCGCGCGGCGCTGCGGAGGCGCTTGACGCCGCCGCCCAGCTGACCGAGCGGGGGCCGCGTCGCGTGCTGATTACGCTCGGGGGCGCCGGCGCCGTCTGGTACGACGCCGCGGTTGCCGGTGGTCCACAGGCCGCACACGTTGACGCGATTTCCGCGGGTCCGGTGGTCGACACCACCGGTGCGGGGGATGCCTCCGTCGGCGCGCTGGCGGCTGCCCTGACACTTGGGCTGGACTTTGAACGGGCCGTGGCGGAGGCCATGCGGGCGGGTTCGGCGGCGGTGCTATCCGCAGGCGCGGCCGCCTCCTACGGTGCCATCGAACCCATTGGGATCTGAACCGCAGCGGCGTGAGTGCGCCACAGAAGCTCGGGGCCCGCCGGACGTCGGCTGGCCCCGAGCTGTTTCTGCGCTCGTGTCCCTCCCAGGAGTCAACCGCCGTTATGAAGTTGACAGAAACGAGACCGCGGGCGACACTAGAGTTGTCATTCATGGACGAATGAATATGTCAACGCAGGCGGATCGTCCCGAATCCGCCACGACAGAGCGAGGAGGCTCAAGCGGTGGCACGAACTAACAAGACACGACGCGGGCGCCCCTGGGGTGTCATCTTCAAGGTCGTCGGAGCGGTGGTGATACTCGCCATCTGCTTCTTCGGTACCACCTTCATGACCCCGGAGGAGGCGGAAGCCGTGCTCACAGCCGGATCGACGGATCCCGTCGCATACGCCAACGAGCACTACGACTCCACCATTGCGTACGTCAATGACAACGCCACCGACCTGGCGGGGCTGCTCGAAGATCTCCAGGAGGACGAGGAGGGCACCAGCGAGGAGCTCGGCCACCGTGACGGTGAGGCCGCGTACACCTTCGCTGTGACCACCACCGGCACCGTGGAGGAGGGCGGCTTCGGCCAGGTCAACCTAGCGGTCGACGGCGTGCCCTCGGGGGTCACCGTCTCCGTCCAGACGGGTCCCGCCGTGATGGGCACGGCTCTGCGAGACGTTACCGGTGAGGTCACCTTCGACATGTTTGAGAACCAGATCGACTACGCCCAGGTGGGACTCTCCCTCAACGATCCCCTTAAGGCAGGAGTGCTCACCGAGAACGACCTGAACTCCATGATCGGCCAGAAGATCACGGTGGTCGGCGCCTTCGCATACTCCGATTCCGCGCACGTCGTCATCACCCCCGTCTCTATTGAGGTGGCGTCATGACCGTAAGCGAGAACGCCCCCGTCGTCCTCGCCGGCCGCGACATCACCAAGGCCTTCGGGGCGACTCACGCCTTGCGCGGCGTCGACTTCGAGATTCACCGGGGCGAGGTAGTGGCCCTCATCGGAGAGAATGGCGCCGGCAAGTCCACCCTGATGAAGATCCTCTCCGGAGTGCAGCCGCCGACCTCTGGCACGATCGAGCTCGACGGTGAGCCCATCACCTTCACCGACACCACCGATGCCGTTGCGCACGGAGTCGCCATCGTCCATCAGGAACTCAACCTCTGTCCCAATCTTTCGGTGGTTGACAACATCTTCCTCGGCCGTGAGATCGCCTCACCTACAGGCATCTCGCGCTCCCGGCAGCGGGAGCAGGCCGCCGCGGCGCTCGCACGCCTGGAAGAGCCGATCGACCCCAACGCCCTCGTGGGCGACCTGCGGCTGGGGCAGCAGCAGCTCGTCGAGATCGCCCGCACCCTCGTCGAGGGGGCGCGCGTGCTCATCATGGACGAACCCACATCGGCGCTCTCGGCCACGGAAGTGAAGGTGCTCTTCCGCATCATTCGCGAACTGACCGCGGACGGCGTCGCCATCGTCTACATCTCTCACCACATGGACGAGTGCCTCGAGATCGCGGACACCGCGGTCATCCTGCGCGACGGCCGGCACGTGGCCACGGCGCCCATGGCGGACGTGGACCTGCCCTGGATCGTGAAGACCATGGCGGGACGGGATCAATCCGATCTGTTCACGGCGATCACCGCTACTCCCGGCGAGCCGATCCTGGAGATAGAGGACCTGGTGGTGCCGGATCCCGCGAACCCGTCGCGCATCGCGGTTGACAACCTCTCACTCACGGTGCGTGAGGGGGAGATCGTTGCCATTTATGGGCTCATGGGTGCCGGGCGCACCGAACTGTTGGAGACGCTCGCGGGACGGCATACCGCCGCATCCGGCCGGATCCTGCTCGATGGGCAGGACATATCCAATGCTCCAATCGGCGAGCGGATCGACGCCGGACTCGTCCTGTCCCCGGAGGATCGGCAGGCCGACGGCATCGTCCAACTCATGAGCGTGGGCCGCAACATGAGCCTGGCGGCGTTGCGCATCCTCACCCGCAATGGGCAGGTCAAGCGCAAGCAGGAGGCCAAGGAGATCAAT
The DNA here is from genome assembly GCF_003287795.1 of Actinomyces sp. Z5. Lineage (NCBI taxonomy): Bacteria > Bacillati > Actinomycetota > Actinomycetes > Actinomycetales > Actinomycetaceae > Actinomyces > Actinomyces sp. Z5. The sequence goes on along the minus strand of NZ_QMIN01000040.1, from coordinate 98,988 downwards.
CACGGCATCGAGGCCGTCCGCATCAAGACCGAGTCCCCAGGCATCGGGATCACCTCCCTTTCCGGGGGCAACCAGCAGAAGGTCGTCATCGCCAAGGCGCTGATGACTGCACCCCGCATGCTGCTCATGGACGAGCCCACCCGCGGAATCGATATCGGCGCCAAGTCGGACATTTTCTCCACCATGGCCGAGGTGGCGGGAACCAAGGTCGGCGTCCTCTTCGCCACCTCCGAACTGTCCGAGGCGCTGGGCGCCTCCACCCGCCTGATCGTCATGGCCCGCGGACGCATCGTGGCCGACTTCGACCCGCGCACCACCACCCGCGACCAGGTCATGGCCGCGACCGGCGAACAGATCACAGCTACCGACGACGACGCCGCGAGCGCAGACAACGCCGCGACGAGTGACACAAAGGACGAGGACCAAGCATGACACCCGCATCCACCCACAAGTCCGGCCTGCGCATAGGCAATCGGAGCATCGGCGAGTTTCTGATGGCGCAGCGCGCCTTCATCGCCCTGCTCGTGCTGATCGTCATCTTCGCCTCGCTGTCCAACTCCTTCCTGACGGCCACCAACCTGGTGACCATGACCAAGCACGTGGCTTACAACGCGCTGCTCAGCCTGGGCATGCTGCTGGTCATCCTTACCGGCGGCATCGACCTGTCCATCGGATCGATCGTCGGCCTGTCCGGCGTTATCGCCGGCGTCATGCTCAAGGGCATGCACCTGTCGGTCTTTGACATCAACGCCTACCCGTCGGTGCTGGTGGTCGTCATTGTCGCCTTGGTGGTGGGCACCTTCGTCGGTGCGATCAACGGGCTGCTGATCACCAGATTCAACGTTGCCCCCTTCATCGCCACCCTGGGCACCATGTATATGGCGCGCGGCGCGGCGCTGCTCATCTCCAAGGGAGCCACCTACCCGGACCTGGCGGGCGAGGAGGCCTTCGGCAACACGGGATTCTCCTTCCTGGGGGTGTCCCGGCCGCTCGGATTGCCCACCAGCGTCTGGCTGATGATCATCTTCGCGATCGTCGTCGCCCTGGTGGTCGCCCGCGCCCCCTTCGGCCGCTGGCTCTACGCCGTGGGCGGCAATGAGCGTGCCGCCGAGCTCTCCGGTGTGCCCGTCAAGCGGGTCAAGATGCGGGTGTACATGGTCTCCGGCTGCATGGCCGCCCTGGCCGGACTCATCATCGCCTCCGAACTCACCGCCGCCGCACCGGCTGCCGGTGAGACCTATGAGATGAACGCGATCGCCGCCGTCGTCATCGGCGGGGCTTCGCTTGCGGGCGGGCGCGGGGACGTCAAGGGCGCCCTCATCGGCGCCTTCGTCATCGGCTTCCTGAACGACGGCCTGGTCCTCGTGGGCGTGTCCTCGTTCTGGCAGACCTTCCTCAAGGGCCTGGTCATCGTCCTGGCCGTGATGCTCGACCAGGGGCAGCAGCGCCTCGAGCGTTCTCGTGCCGCCGCCCAGGCCGCACAAGAAGTCAAACGGGAGGCCGCCCGCATTCAGCGGGCCGAGGTCAGTCCCGGCGACGCCTCCGCCTGATCCCGTCGAACTGTGAAACAAGCAGAGAAGAAGCGGAACCCATCATGACATCTACCATCACCTCCATCAGCTCGTCCATGAGCCCGATCCCTCGCCGCACCGTATTGCGCGCAGGCGCATTCGGAGCGCTCACGATCCCCCTCCTGCCCGGCCTGGCCGCCTGTTCCGCGGGCGGTGACTCCAACTACTTCGCGGTCATCACGCCTTCGCATGACAATCCGTTCTTCAAAACGGAGGCCGAGGCGGCCGTTGCCGCCGCTCGGAAGCTCGGCTACACCGCCGACGCCTTCTCCCACGACGACGACGTAAACAAGCAGTCCGAGCTGTTCGACTCCGCGATCTCCCGGAATGCCGCGGCGATCATCGTGGACAACGCGGGCGCCGACTCCACCGAGGGGGCGGTCCGCAAGGCCGTTGAGGCGGGCATCCCGGTCTTCTTGATCGACCGGGAGATCAATACCTCCGGCCTTGCCGCCGCACAGATCGTGGCCAACAACTCCCAGGGTGCAGCGCTCGTTGCGGAAAAGCTCGCGGACACCCTCCAGGGGGCGGGTCGCTACTACGAGCTCTTCGGACGGGAGACGGACACCAACGCCCAGGTCAGGTCCACGGCCTTCCATTCCGTGCTCGACCAATATCCGGACATGGAACTGGTCGGTACCGAGACGGCCGACTGGGACCAGCAGCTCGGTTATCAGAAGGTCGAGACGCTGCTCCAGCGCGACGCCGACGTCCAGGCGATCATCTGCGGCAACGACACCATGGCGGTGGGCGCCGTCGCCGCGGTGCAGCAGGCCGGTAAGACCGACGACATCCTGGTGATCGGCTTCGACGGCTCTCCGGATGCTGTCAAGGCGATCAAGGAGGGCACGATGCTCGCCACCGGTATGCAGCCGGCTGTGCACATCTCCGAGATGGCCGTGGAGCAGGCGGACGCTTTCATTAAGAACGGCGAGACCGGGAAGAAGGAGAAGCAGCTCGTGGACTGCATCCTGATCGACGGGTCGAACGCTGATCGCTACACGCTCTTCGAACTTGAAGAGGAGTGAGTGTCGGTAGCTCGCGCCGCGGTCAGGGGAGGTCCCGGGCCGAATCGGCTTCGGCCCGGGGCTTCCCAACCACGGCGGCACCTGCTAGGCTCACATCTAGATTCAACGAGGAATAAAAATGCCAAGCGCTGGTCGCGCTCGGCACGCAGGAAAGGAGGCGCTGCATGAGCGATGCGGCTCGACATGCGCCCGGGGGAACGGCAGGTCCCTACGTCCTCGCCCTCGACGAGGGCACTACCAACGCCAAGGCCTTCGCCATCGCCCCAGACGGCGCGATCCTGTCCTCCGGCTCGGCTCCGGTCGCCGTCTCCTACCCACGCCCCGGCTGGGTGGAGCAGGATGCGGACGCCGTATGGGCCGCCCAGTGCGCCGCCATCCGGGAGTGCCTGGCCGGGGTCGTGGGCACGCCGGTCGGCATCACCATCTCCAACCAGCGTGAGTCCGTGGTCGCCTGGGATGGCGTCACCGGCCGGGCGTTGGCCCCGATGCTCGGTTGGCAGGACTCTCGCACCGCCGAGTTCTGCGACTGGTTGCGTTCCCCGGAGCGTGAATTCGCCGTCGCCTCCACCACCGGCCTGAGCCTGGATCCCATGTTCTCGGCGCCCAAGATGCGCTACCTGCTTGATCAGGTCGGTTCGGGGCCGGTGCGCATCGGCACCGTGGATGCATGGCTGGTAAGCCGCCTGACCGGTCAGTCCGCTTACGTCATTGAGGCCGGCAACGCCTCCCGGACGCTTCTGTTGGACCTCGCCGCGCTCGACTGGTCGCCCGCCATGTGCGGGCTGTTCGGCATCGATCGTGCCGCGCTGCCCGACGTCGTCGCCTCCAACGCCGATTTCGGCGTCACCGCCGGGCTGGACTTCCTGCCCGACGGCGTGCCGATCGTGGGTGTGCTCGGGGACTCCCATGCCGCCCTGTTCGGCCACGGCTGCCGCAACACCGCCGAGGGCAAGGCCACCTATGGCACGGGCTCATCGGTGATGATTCCCTCCGGCACGGACCGCTCCGTCCGCACCGGGGTATCCACCACCTTGGCCTGGCTCACCGACGCCCCCATGTACGGGCACGAGGGCAATATCGTCGCCTCCGGCACCGCCATGGACTGGACCGCCCGCCTGCTGGGCGTGAAGCCCGGCCGCGAGTTGGATGAGCTGGCCGCCACCGTGCCCGACTCCGGCGGCGTCAGTCTGGTGCCCGCCTTTACCGGACTGGGGGCTCCTTGGTGGGACCGTCAGGCCGTTGGCATCATCTCCGGGCTCACCGCCGGCACGAGCCGTGGCCACGTCGCACGCGCCGCCCTTGAGGCCGTCGCCCACCAGATCGCCGACGTCGTGGACGCCCTGGACACCTCCGACCTGCAGGTTCTCCACGCCGACGGCGGCGCCACCGCCTCCCGCCTGCTCATGCAGTGCCAGGCGGACCTGCTCGGCCGCGACGTGGTCGTGGCCGCCAACGCGGAGGTTTCCGCCCTCGGTGCCGCCCTCATGGGCTTCACCCGACTGGGTTGGGAGCTGCCGGCGGTCGCGCAGCAGGAGGGCAGTCGCTACCGCCCGGCCTTCGAGGACGGTGCCCGCGCGGCCGCACGCTCACAATGGCGCGACGCGCTGGCTCGCTCCCGGGCCGTGTCCGCCTGACCGGCGGTCATCAACCAACCATCCGACAAGATCACCAACACCGATACACCGACACAACAACGACTGGAGTTGAACAAACAATGTCTGACACCCCCGTTTTCGGCGCAGGCCTGTGGAACTTCGCCACCTACGTGGACCGTTACGCCACCGACGGCTACGGCGACTCCCGCTCCACCATCGAGCAGATCGAACTGGCCGCCGAGGTCGGCGACATCAGCTACGTGGATCTGAACTACCCCTTCACGGCCGGCGTGAGCCTCGACGACGTCAAGGCGGCCCTGGAGCGCACCGGCCTGAGGGCCATCGGCGTCACCCCGGACATCTACCTGCGTGAGCACCAAATGGGCGCCTTCACCAACCCCGACCCGGACAAGCGGGCCTCAGCCATGGCGATCATGCAGGGCGCCGCCGACGCCGTGCGCGAACTCGGCGCCCGCTATGTCAAGATCTGGCCCGGGCAGGACGGCTTCGACTATCCCTTCCAGGTGGACTACCGGGAACTGAACCGGCTGGCCGTGGAGGGCATGCGCGATCTGGCCAAGGCCAATCCCGACCTGAAGTTCGTCATCGAGTACAAGCCCCGCGAGCCCCGCACCCACATGTTCTGGTCTTCGGCGGCCAAGACCGTGCTCGGCATCCAGCAGATGGGCGTGGACAACGTCGGCGTCCTGCTCGACTTCGGACACGCCCTGTTCGGCGGCGAGGCCCCGGCCGAGGCCGCCCAGCTGCTCATCGACCACGGCCTGCTGTGGGGCATGGATGTCAACGACAACTACCGCGGCTGGGACGACGACATGGTCGTCGGCACCGTCCACATCACCGAGATCTTCGAGTTCTTCTACACGCTGAAGAAGAACGGTTGGGAGGGGGTCTGGCAGCTCGACCAGTTCCCCTTCCGGGAGGACGTGGTGGACAACGCCCGCACCTCCATCCGCTTCCTCAAGGCCCTGCACCGCGCCCTGGACAACCTCGACGAGGCCGCCCTCGCCGACGCCCAGGCCCGCCAGGATCCGCTCGCCGCGCAGCGGGTCGTGCAGGACGCGCTGTTGACCTGCATGGCCTGAGGCTCCGGGCCGCCCCATCACGCCCAATGCTCTAGGAGTAAAGAACCATGACAGTTTCTGTTGAACTGCCCGTAGTCGGGCGCACCACGCCCGACATGAGCCGGGAGGAGGTGATCGCGCACATCAAGGAGGGAGCGCGCCTCATCCGCCGCAAGGACCTCACACTGGTGGCGAATGCTCGCATGGGCCACCTCGGCGGTGAATTCTCCATCACCGACGTACTGGCAACCCTCTACCTCCACGTCCTGAATGTGACCCCGGAGAACCTGCACGACCCCGAGCGCGACCGTCTGATCCTTTCCAAGGGACACGCGGCCTGCGCCCTGTACACCACGCTCGCCGCAGCCGGCCTGCTGGATGTGGCCGAATTGGAGACCTTCGTGCAGCCCGAGTCCCGACTCAACGGCCACCCCAACCGGCTGTACGTGGATGCCGTGGAGGCCAACACCGGGCCGCTGGGGCACGGTCTGCCGATCGCCGTCGGCCAGGCCATCGCCGCCCAGCTGGACGGCTCTCCCCGCCGTGTATTCGTCCTGACCGGTGACGGCGAGCTGCAGGAGGGCTCCAACTGGGAGGCACTCATGTTCGCCGCCCAGCGCGGCCTGGCGAACCTCTGCGTGGTCGCCGATCGCAACCACCTCCAGCAGGGCGCTACCACGGAAGACACCAACGATCTGACTCCGCTGGATGACAAGGCCCGCGCCTTCGGTATGGAGGTGGTGGATGTTGACGCGCACGACATCGGCGCCCTGCTGGATGCCTTCGCCGCCGTACCAGCCGCCTCCGGCAAACCCACCTTCATCATCGCCCACTCTCACAAGGGACACCCGATCTCCTTCATGTCCGACGCCGTCGCCTGGCACCACAAGCTGCCCACCGACGCCGAGGTGGAGCAGGCACTAGCAGAACTGGAGGCACTGGCATGACCGCCATCGCCGAAGCGAACGCCCTGTACGACTGCCGTGACGCCTTCGCCGACGTCCTGACGGAACTGGGGGAAGCGGACGAGCGCGTCGTCGCCGTCGTCAACGACTCCGTGGGCTCCTCCAAGCTCGGGGGGTTCGCCAAACGCTTCCCCGAGCGCATTATCAATGTGGGCATCGCCGAGCAGAACCAGGTGGGCGTGGCCGCGGGACTCGAGGGCGGCGGCCGGCTACCGATCGTCTCATGCGCCGGCTCCTTCCTGTCCGCCCGGGCGATGGAGCAGGTCAAGATCGACGCCGCCTACTCATACCGGCACATGGTGCTCACCGCCCAGAGCCCGGGCCTGGCCTATGGACAACTCGGCAGTACCCACCACAGTGCGGAGGACGTGGCGTGGATGCGGGTCATCCCCAACATGACGGTGATCGTTCCCGCCGATCCGGTCGAGACCGCTGCCGCCGTCCGCTGGGCGGTTACCGAGCACGACGGCCCCGTCTACATCCGCATCTCACGGATGAAGGTGCCCGCCGTACACGCCGATGACTATGTGTTCACCCCGGGACGGGCAACCACGCTGCGCGATGGTGACGACCTGACCATCATCACCAATGGCACCGTGCTGCACCGGGCACTCGCCGCTGCGGACGCACTTGCCCAGGAGGGAATCCGTGCGCGCGTGCTGTCCATGGCCTGCGTCAAGCCGCTCGATGAGGACGCGGTGCTGTCCGCCGCTCGTGAGACGGGCCGGATCATAACCGCCGAGGAGGGACTCACCGCCGGTGGGCTCGGGGGCGCGGTCGCCGAACTGGTAACCGCCAACCAGCCCGTGCCGGTGAAGCGAATCGGCATCCCAGACACCTTCGCGCCCACCGGCTCGGAGGGCTGGCTCATGGACCACTGGGGGATCAGCGCCGACGGCATCACGGCCGCCGCCAAGGAGCTGCTCGCCTAGCGGATACCCGGCGTGACCTGAACGCGGCCGGGACCAGGCGAAAAACCTGGTCCCGGCCGCAACCCTTTCCCCGAAATGCCCTTAATCGCGATAAGTTTAGGCTCTAAGCCCTGCTGCGGGGAAAGGAACCACTCCGGTGAACGATGATGCCCAACTGCGGCTGATGGCCCGCATAGCACGCATGTATCACGAGCGCGGCATCAAGCAATCAGAAATCGCGGCCGAGCTGCACGTCTCCCAACCGCGCGTCTCCCGGCTGCTGAAACGTGCCGCCGACGAGGGCATTGTGCGCACCGTTGTCACTTTGCCCGCCGGCACCTTCACCACCTTGGAGGAGGAGATCGAGGCCCGCTACGGGCTGGACGAGTGCGTGGTGGTGGACGCCGGCGAGGACGAGACCACGGTCGAGAACGCGCTCGCGGCGGCCGCAGCCACCTACCTGGAGACCACGCTCACCGGCGGCGATGTCATCGGATTGTCGTCCTGGAGCGCCACCTGGCTGGCGGCGATAGAGAGGCTGCAGCCCTTCCGAACCCAGGTTGCCTCCGCCGTCGTACAGCTATTCGGCGGAATCGGTAACCCCACCGTGCAGGTAAAGGCCACCCGCATGATCGACCTGCTCGCCCGGGCCACCGGTGCCGCGCCCGAGTTCTTCCCCTCGCCGGCCGTGCTGGGTACGCCGGCCGCGGCCGCCGAACTGCGCAACGATCCCTCCGTCATTCACATTCTCGAACTACTGCCGCGGGTCACCATTGCGCTGGTGGGCATCGGTAGCCTCGAGCCCTCCGCGCTGCTGCGCCAGTCCGGCAACATCTTCTCCGACGCCGACCATGAGGAACTGCGCGCGGCAGGCGCCGTTGGAGACGTGTGTCTGCGCTACTTCGACGCCGACGGCGCCCACGTGGACTCCGACTTTGACCGCCGCCTAGTGGGAGCCGACGCCGATCAGCTACGCGTCATCCCGCGCAGGGTGGCGGCGGCCGGCGGGAAGCGCAAACACTCCGCCATCCACGCCGCCCTACGCGGCGGCTGGGTGAACGTGCTTATCACCGACGCCGCAACGGCACGCGCACTGCTGGAGGAATGACGCGACTGACGACGGGCGGCGGGGCGAGAACACACCATCGCACCCTTCCCACACACGGGAAAGGTACAGCGCACATGTCCCGACAAACGAGCCGATTCTCGACCTACCCAGCCAGGGCAACAGCCTCTTCGATGAGATCGGGAGTCTTCTTGATGGCCACGCTCGGGTCTACCTCGAGGAGCCTGCCCGCGTCGCGCTTCTCGTCAAAGCGTTCCTCCATCTCGATGCCAACGGCAACGGCCAGGATGGCGACATCCGCCTCGTCTACCTCGTCCTGTTCAATCTCATTGTCAATGCCCATGCCCCCCTGGGTCTCGACCTTGCATTCGATGCCACGCTTGGCGCACTCCTGCTCGATGGCTTCCTGGGCCATGTAGGTGTGGGCGATGCCGGCCGTGCAAGCGCAAACTGCGACGATCTTCATGGCATAATTCCTTTCTGTTCTCGTGATTGTTCTGGAAGTTCTACGTACTGTTCTTCACTGCGTGCCCTCCAGATGGTGAGCACGTGTCATCGACTCTATTGCTGTTCCTAGGCGCCGGCCTCTGCCACGAGGCGTAGCGTCCTTCTGACCTCCTCCACGCTCTTAGATGCGATGAGACGCTCGACATACGGCCTGCTGCCGACGAGGCTGTTCATCATGCGATAGAAACTCGCCAAGCCTCGTGACTTCTTCTGTCCTATCGAAAGAAGGAAGACTAGCTGGGCGTCTTCGCCGCCCCAGTCGATCGGGTGTCTGAGGACGGCCAGGGCGAGAATGTCCTCGGCTCCCACGGCCCGAATCGGGTGCGCGATGGCAACCAGGTTGCCGAAGGCCGTCGTGCCGGCTTCCTCGCGTTCCAATACGAGCTGCTCGAAATCATCGGGCAGGTCGGCACAGTCCTTCATCTTGCGACACAGGAAGGAGATGACTGCTTCCTTGCTCTCAAAACTCCCCCAGAAGACCAGGTTGGGATTAATGAGTTCCGTCGCGAGGCGACTCATTCTTCCTTCGGAGAGTGCGCGCGTAATGTTGCTGACGTCGCGATCGGCGAGAAATGTGGAGACTTCGACGATTGGCACCGGGATCGGATGCTCGATGGTCACGGTACTGAATGCATAGTCGATATCGCTGAAGTCGACCCGGCCGAGTTCGTGTGCACTCGTCGTCCCGACGATGTTGAGATATCTGCCGAAGAGATCGCGAATCCTGTGCGCGAGCATCTCGGAGGATGCCCTTCCGCTCCCGCACACGACCAGCACGTTGTCCTTCTCATCGGTTTTGTCGCGATGACGGTCGAGAGCGACCGACAGGTACATGGCCACATAGGCGACCTCGTCCGCGGGCACGTCGTATCCCAATTCCCCCTCGAGAACGCTGCAAGCAACGGTCGCCATGCTGAATGCCAGCACATAACTGTGGCGGATCTCATCAAGTAGCGGATTCACGGAAGGCAGTCCGTACTTCATGCGCGTTCTCAGGGGTGCCAGATGCATTGCGAGGGTGGTGACCAACTCAATGTCGTAGCGCAAGTCGATTTGATAGCTCTCGCGCACTCTCTCGAGCATGCTGAACGCCAGGCGCGTATTCTCCTCGGTCACTATCGTGTTCGCCGTCGCGTCGTCGAGGCTCACGATCTGTTTGCCGGAGAGGCGTGCCAGAAAGTTATACGCCTCGCCCTGGGGAAAGCTGACGTCATATGCGTGTTCGACCTGTTCCAATATCTCGGTCGCTACGTCCATACTGCCGCCCTTGGTCTCCCGTGCCAGCTCGGAGATCATCTGCGGGTCCAGTTCGATGCGATTGCCCATGCGTACGCGTTTGATCGCGATGTACAGGTGCACGGCAAGATTCTCGACGGCAATGTCCGAGATTTGGAAATGATGGTCGGTCACTTGCCTAGTGACAATCGCGCGCAGGGCTGCTAGCTCGTCTCCTTCGGCGCTGTCGTTATTGAGGCAGACTACTCTCTTGAGGTGGGCAAGACAGTTGCGGATGCCCACTTCCTCGCCGTGGACTCTCATCCCGTGATATGCGCGGTTGTCGATGGTTAGATCGAATTCGCCCAGAAGTTGGCGTACCTCCCGCATATCCCGCTTGAGAGTGGAGCGGCTGAAATGCAGCATGTCCGCAAGGTCGTCCAGCAAGACCGGCTTCTCGACGGTCAGAAGGTACTCCGCTATCTGGCGAGTCCGTTCGTCCTGGGTTAGGTCCGACTGCTCGTACTCGGGACGATAGAGGGAATACCTCTGCCTGTTGCATACGACCAGCGTCACGCCCTTTCGCGGGGTGGAGGTTACTCTCGCTCCCCATGTGCGGAGCTCATCGTTGAGTTGTGCAATGTCGGACCGGATGGTTCGCGAGCTCACGCCCAGCACTTGGGCAAGGTGCGAGGTGGTTACGTACGAATCTTCACGTATGAGGCCGAGTAATTCCAAATAGCGCCTCACGGCTCAGTTCACCTCCTGTATTGGTCTAGTCCATGATGCGGGCGGCCTACGTCTCGACCCGTCTTTCGCTACTTCCCGTCGGTGTCCAGCTTGGGCTTGATGAGGAAGAGGATTCCGACTATGGCCAGAGCGCCGATGAGCATGTCGACCACATACCAGAGCTGTCCCTCGTAAACGCCGGGGATGGCCACGATGCCGCCAAAGGCCACGACGGATGAAATGCCGTGCACCATGCCGATGCCGCCGGCGATGGCCGTTCCGATCGCGCAAGCAATCCAGGTGCGCTTAAAGTCTTTGCCGGCAAAGGGTATGGCGCCCTCGGTTATACCGGAGGAGGAAAGGAACAGGGCGGAGATGCCCAGGTTGCGATCCGCCTTGTCATAGCGGTCGCGAAGGATAAACGAGGCGAGTGCCATGCCTAGGGGCGGGATGGCGCAGCACATGCGGAAGACGCCGTTGGGGCCATAGAATCCCTCGGCCATGAGAGCGATGGTGAAGGCAGTGGCAGCCTTGGAGCAGGGGCCGCCGAAGTCTGCTGCGGCAAGCACGCCGATGGCAATGCCCAGAGGTACAGCGCTCACCCCGTTCAGCTTGTACATGACGTCTACGATGACTTGTACGAATGCGTTCAGTGGGTAGGTGAGGCAGTAGGTGTAAACGACGCCACATATAAAGGTCGTGACCAGTGGGACGAGGAAGGTGGGCATCATGGGCTTGAGCACATCTGGGACCTTCCAGCTCTTCGTCCATTTTACGAAGTAGCCCACCATGAAACCTAAGATGAGGGCGCCGAGGAAGCCAGTGGAAATTTGGCGGGAACCGATGGGGTTGTTTGCCACGTATCCTAGGATGAAACCGGGCGCGAGTGCGGGCTTGCTGCCCACGCCGTATGCTATGTAGGCGCAGAGGACCGGTACCATCATGGAGAAGCCGGCTTGGCCCAGGTCGTAAACGTTTTGCCAGAACTGGTTGGAGGGGACAATGGCGCCGTCTTCGATGCGACCGGTGATGAGTGTTAGCGAGAACAGCATGCCGCCCGCGATAATTACGGGTAGAAAGTACGAGATGCCCGTGTTGAAGTATTTGAAGAGCTGAGCGCCCAGGCTTGCCTTCTTTTTGGTCTGTCCCAAGCTCATTTGACGATCTCCTTCTCTACGTCCTTGAGAATCTCAAAGACCTCTTCCTTTGAATCGGTGCCGAGCAGCCTGTCGCGGAAAGCTTCGCGTACGAGTCCCTTGCTAAGCTCCGCAAGTATCCTCAGGTGCAAGTTCCCCGCCGCCGCCTCCGGGACGCCGATCATGAAGACGTGGGTGGCGACCTCGCCATCCTCGCCCCAGGTGACGCCCTTCCCGAGACGCTGGTAGATGACGAACGGACTCTTTACGATGTCGGTCTTGCCGTGGGGTATGGCTACGCCGTGGTCGATGTAGGTGCAGAATGCCGCCTCGCGCTCCTTGACCGCGTTGGCAAACCCCTCGACGCTATCGACCTTGTTGGCGACGAGCTCGGCCATCCCCTCAATGACGGCGTCTTTCGACGCGTACTCGGTGTCGCTGAAGACGATGAGTTCCTTTTCGAACACTATACCAAACCTCCTTGTCTGGTCTTCGGCTGCGCCTGATGTGCTGGCTCCGGGCGCCGCTTAAATTGTTCGCGGTGACCGTGGTTGCGTCGATGCTACGTGGTCAAGCGGGAGATGAACAGCTCGAGTGTTTCCACATTGAATGTGGAAGTCGTAAGCCTGGTGTGGCGATACAGGTTCTCGGTGCTGGCCTATTGGTTCGATCCGACGGTTCTGGTGGCTGTCAGAATTTGCTGGTGTTAGCGTTATATCCGCTGAGAGGCGATACAGCTTTTCGTGCTCGAGGAGTCGCGTGGCTGCCGGTATCGCGGCGCCCGGGGCGGTTGCCGGTATCGCCGTGCCGGGAGACGGTTGCCGGTATCGCCGTGCCGGGAGACGGTTGCCATCTGCTACGTCGCTTCACCGTCTGCAACGCCACTTCGGGGTTAACAACGCCGGTTAACGGTCTACTGAAGGGCTCCGAGGTATACAGCAGACCGTTAAGTAGCGTTGTTAACGTCGGACCCGCGTAGCAGACGCCCCAGTCCACTCGCACACCCGACCCAGACTCCCGACCGGCCCGTGGACACCACACCCCTAGGCCGGCAGAGCCCGTTAGTTGGCGTGGTACTCCCGAACCGGCGTGGTGGGATGACGCCTGATCATCGCGCGCGCACCGCCTCCAGCCAATTCACCTCGCCATGCACTGTCGCCGTGATTGCGTCAAGCTCGGCCGCGTCCACGTCCCCGGCGGACTGGGGCGTTGGCGTGAGCAGAAGCGTATGGGCAACGGCTGACTCACAAGCGGGCCAAGAGGCTACGGAGCCGGTTCCCTGGCGGCCGCACGGTTCGCCGTCGGCGGCGAAGTTCGCCCAGGTCGAGCCGATCGTGCGGGATAGAGCCCGGGCCTCGTCACCTCCACCATTGAGGCCCCGAGCCGCCTCCACATTGCCGAATGCGAGTGCGACGTCTAGCTCGTGCGTAGACATATAAACGCCGTCGTCCACCGGGGTCCGCCAAGTTATGCGGTAGCGCCATGTGGGCGCACCGCCGTGTGCCTGTGCCCAGGCGACCCGTCGCTGGACCGCGGTGCGCGTGTGGACGCAGAAGGCCAGGTCGGAGGAGGCCCTCAGCGCCAGTTCGTAGGGGGACGCGCTCGGATGGGAGTCTTGCAGGGCGGCAAGGAATTTGTCCGCCACCTGCGTGCCCAATTCACCTGTCAATGCCCGATGCAGTCCGTCGAGCCCCTGGGTCGCGAGCTCGTCGTGACTTCCTGCGAGGAACAACGCCGCCTCGGTGTCGAGATCACCGATGATTGCAGGCACATGGGCGGACAATGCCAACGCGCTAGGCGCGAATGGTGCGCAGGGCAGTGTGCTTCCGTCGATGACAGGGGAGAAAGTGGTCATGGAGGTGCCCGCGGCGGCGAGCGACGCACGCATGAAGTCTTGGATCGGGAGCTTAGCCAGCTCGGTGACAGCGGCGTCCCCGGGAAGTCCGGCGCAGACACGCAGATGGCGCCCGGTCCGCAGGGCATCGTCGAGCGGACGCGCCAGCGTGGTGGCACCAGAACACAATACGGCGCGGTGAAACAGCCCGGCCGCGGACGGCATAGCCATAAGAATGGAGATTTTCATGGCCCCGCCGCTCTGACCGGCCACGGTAATCCGTGAGGGATCGCCGCCGAAGGCGGCGATGTTGTCTCGTACCCAGGCCAGCATCGCCACAATGTCGAGCATGCCGACGTTGCCGGATTCGGCATAGGGGGAGTTCGGCTCCGTCGTTGGATCAACTACCTGCGTGTAGCCGAGCGCGCCGAGTCGATGATTGAAGGTGACGACCACCAGGTTGTGCTCACGGGCAAGATGAGTGCCGTCGATGGAGGGCGAGGAGCCCGAGTTCGAGGAGTATGCGCCCGAATGTACCCAAACCAGTACTGGCCTGCCGGGGTGGTCGGGTTGGTCCGTGCGGGCGCCGTCAGTTCCGTCGCCAGAAACTGAAGCTTCCTGAGACAAGCGTGCAGGTGTCCACACGTTCAGGAATAGGCAGTCCTCGTCCTCCGGCAGATTGTCGGTGAGTCCGATCTTCTGCAGGAAGGGATTCAGGGCGCGATCGACACCGGTGTCCGGGTGATCCTGTGGGCAGGTGGGACCGAACTCGAAGGCATTGGCGACATCTGTCCAAGGCTGTGGCGGCCGGGGTGGTTGGAAGCGGTAGGTTCCGGTGTCGGCGCCGTAGCGGATGCCCTTGAACGCGGCGACGCCGTCCACCACCCGTCCACGGACCGGACCATGGACGGTGGAGATGACTATGGAGTTGTACACGCTGCCTCTTCCTTTCAGTTCTCCAGCCACTCGGCCAGGACGGCCAGGGAGTCGAACATGTCGTCGAAAAGGAGTCGGTTGTCGATGCGCTGGTAGCGGCGCATCGGCCGGACGTCTTGCGGGTAGCGGTAGGTGCCGTCCTGCGCAATGCGGGGCGTGGGGATGACGTCGTAGTAGGAGGAGGCGGCGTCGGGCTCGAAGGTGGTCTGCAGCGAGGACAGCAGCACCAGCGGCTGGTCTCCGAGCACGTAGGTGGCGCCGGGATGCGTCATGCCCGAAACCATCTCGCGCACCTGGTTCAACTCACCGAGCAGGTAGGCGCCAACCGTTCCCGCGCGAGCGCAGCCGCGGCGGATGGTCGGCATGGAGACGGTGGCGGAGCGGTAGACGTCGCGCGGAATCTGCCAGATGCGCGCCTCGGTCTCATTGAAGACGTAGCGGGCGCTCGCGGGATCGAGTGCCAGGTTGTATTCCATGTCCGTGCCGCCCTCGGGCACGTACGCCAGTCCGGCGTGTTCCCCGCCGCCGATCCAGACGAGCGTTAGGCGCTCGGCAATGGCCGGCTCCGCCTTGAAGGCCCGGGCGACGTCGCCCAGCGAGCCGCCGGCCACGAGGAACAGCGGGCGGTCGTCGTCGCGCAGCGCCTCATCAATGATGAAGCGGGAGGCAGCGGTCTGGTCGGCGTAGGCGTCGAAGCCGCGGTCGTCGCCGTCGTACAGGTCGACGCCGGTCACCCCCATGGTCGCCAGCAGCGTCTCGACGCGCTCGTGGCCTGCGCGCACGGAGGAGTCGGTGCGATTCCACGGGTCGTCCTCGCGCAGTCGGGAGATGACGACGCCGCGTACCTCGGTGCCCTCGACCAGCAGGTGGTGGGCCAGCGCGAAGAGGTCGTCGGGATCGCCGGCGAAGTCGTTATCGATGATGACGCGGGTGCGGGGAGCCACGCCGGGGAGCCGGTCGGACTCGGAAAGCCAGGGGAATGAGCCATAGGCCCAGGTCTTGGGGGCGGGGTTCATGTCTTGCTCCTTTGCAAGCGATTCTGGGTCAAGCGGCAGTGAGTTACCGGTTGGGATGGTGGCGGCACCGGACCGGCTGGGACCGATGCCGCCACCAAGTGTTTCAGACGCTACTTCACCTTCCGGACCGGGATGATGGCTGCGGCGCTAATAGCGACGGCGATTACAGCGGTAATGAAGATCGCCGAGTAGCCGCCGGTGTGGGCGACCAGCTTGCCGGCGACGAAGGGCGCCAGCATCTGGCCGATGTTGGAGGCCACGTTGGCCACGCCCAGGTCACGGCCGGCGGCGTTCGGGTCGGGCAGGACGTCGATGAACAGGGCCACGTCCACCGCCATGTACATGCCGTAGGCGGCCGCCAGCAGGATGTAGAAGAAGAAGTACATCGGGAGCGTCGGAACCAGCAGTGGCACCAGCATGTCCAGGGCAATCACCAAGGAGGCGCCGATGACGAAGGGCTTGCGCCGCTTGACCTTGTCCGAGAGCTTGCCGGCGAAGGCCAGCATGAGCAGCTGCACCGGCAGAGCCGCCGCCGACAGGGTGGCAACGATCGTGTTCGCCTCGGCCGCGGTGTGAGCGGGCCGCAGGTGGGACTGAATGATGTACAGGTTGTAGTTGCTGACGGCCGTGTAGCCGAAGAACATCATGAAGCGGGCGATCCAAACCCAGCGGAAGTCATGGTCGAACAGTGGGACGAAGAAGCCCTTGAAGAAGGCGATCCAGTCGAATTCGCGCAGCTCCAGGTCCTTGGAGGAGCGGTCCTTGGCAAAGGTGACGAAGATCAGGGCGCCGACGACGACGGCGATGGCGAACACGAAGTAGGCATCCAGCCCCATGGAGTTCATCAGAATGCCGGCCACCACGGAGCCGCCGGTGAAGCCGGCCATCATCCCGATGCCGGACAGGCCGGAGACCGTGCCGGTCTTCTCGGCGGGAACCCGGTCCGCCACCGTCGTCGACAGCGGCCCCTGCATGAAGTTCAGCGAGACCTGCGCGGTGGTCCAGAAGACGGTGAGCATGAGAATCGTGGTGGAGTAGCGCAGGCCGATCATGAAGGCGGCCCCGGCGACGGCGCCGGCCACGATCCAGAAGGCGCGCCGGCCCCAGCGGGAGCGCCAGCGGTCGGAGAGGACACCGACGATCGGCTGGGCGAACAGCGTGAAGAACGAGCCGACGATCATCATGTTGGAGATCGAGGAGGCCCGAGCGGCCTCGTACTGCTTCAGCAGGTCCAGCAGGTGCGCCTGCTCGGACGTCGCGGTGACCGTGCCGGCGTTGACGTCATTGGCCAGGTTGGTGAGCTCGGTGAGCTGGTCCAGGGTGGTGACGGTGGTGCCGGAGAAGTAGTGCTGGAACTCGATCGTCTGCACGGTGTTGGGCAGCAGGATCGCCGTCAGCGCCGAGTAGCAGGCGTACAGGAAGACGCCCGCGATGACGAAGGAGATCAGGTACTGGTAGTACGGGCGTCCGCCCAGATACTTGGCGGAGGTGCCCGGACGGGTGGGCTCCTCCAGACGGGGATCGGCGGTATTGGACATGTGGCTCCTTTGCATCGATGTCCGGGCGCTGAACGCACGCGAATCCTCCGCGAGGTTCCGACCGGTTGGTTCATTTAACGCTGAATGGATTCATCCTGTCAAGGCGCTGTCAAGGCGTCCGGTCTCAGGAGTCGTCGTCTACGACGTAGCGCCTCGGGTTGCGCAGTTCCGCCGCCTCCCGGATGCGCTGCAATCTGCGCATCCGTGCCGCCCTGCCGCCGGTTCGGCGCTCGGAGCCGCGCGAACCCAGCGATTCGACCTCGGGGCTGAGGAAGCTGACGTAAATGGCGGCCATCTCCTCCGGGGCCTGCCGGTAACCGTGGCGGATCCAGGCGTCAATGAGCCCGAACAGGGCATAGGCCTTGAAGCGGTGCAGGAAGCCGGCTCGATCGCTGGCGTCCGTGGCCCCGGCATCGGAGGCAGGGGTCGTCGCCGGGTCCGGAGCCCGGCCCTCCAGCGACTCCACAATGACTCCCAGCAGGATGCTCCCAAGCTCCGCCCCATAGACGGCGTCGTTGAGCGTACGCACCTGCAGACAGAAGTGGAACCGGGCTATGGCATTCGCGCGGTCGTCGGACTCGTCGTACCAGTGCCGGGCGGCGAAGTCCCTCCAGGCGGTTCGATACTTATAGGCGAGCACCTCCTCCTTGGAGGAGAAGTGCCGGAAATAGGTCACTCTCCCCAGGCCGGCACGCGAGGCGATCTCACTGGCGCTTATCTTTCGCAGGGGCTTTTCGTGCATGAGCTCGAGCAGGGCATCACCCATGGCGTCCTTGAGCGGCGCCGCGGAGTCCTCGAGTCGTGCCATGTTGACCTCCAGGGATTGGTCGAATCGGCAACGTGCGGGGCCCGCCTTCCGAGGTCTAAGTCGGCTGGCGGGTACCCCCATTTCGCAATATAGCGATACCGCCGGGGCGGACACGCCCACACGCCGTAGCCCACTTGGGGTGAAGTATGCCGCCCGCGTCGCGGCGGTAGCCCTGCTAAAGGGGTGGAATTCGTGTCGGTGCCGCGCGATACCGTGTATTCATGTTCGGGAGCAGGGGGAGCGAGGGTGGACCCGCCGGGACCGGTACGGCGGGCCGAGTTGCGCTTCCTGCCGCCAAGAACGGGATGCCGACGACGGCGACGGAGCCGACGACGGCGCGGGCCGCTTTGGCTGGTGACACCCCGGATCCTGGCGCCCTGGTTGATCGCCTGGCTGGGATGTCGGCGGGAGCCGGCTTGGCGGGCCTGGTTGAGGACTTATTGGCCGGGCTTCTAGTACCTGCGCGTTCCGAAGGTGAGGCAGACGGCTGTGGCGCCACCGTTGCCGACGCCGGCGGTGTTGTTGACTCCGCCGAAGTTGCAGAGGTCCTGGGCGTTCCTGAGATGGACGAGGTGCTGGGCGCGATCACCAGTCCGGCTGACCGTGACCTGGCGCAGACGGCTGCGCGGCTGGGCGTGGATTGGGGCGAGGGAACCGGTATCGACGCCCTGGCCTCCCTGGGAGGGCAGGTGCTCAGTGAGCTGGTGGCGGCTTGTCATCGGCTGGAGGCTTGGGTGTCATGGGCGGAGGCAGTCGCGGCAGCCTGCCTGGCAAGAACCGCGGAGATGAACCGTGGGGCGGCCCCGTGGGGGCCCGGTGGAGAGCCCGCGCAGCTGGTTACCGAAGAGGAATCGCGGTTCACCACCAGCAACGAGATCGCCTGCCGCCTGGGAGTGCCGCGCGCGACCGCCTCGCGGATACTTGACCGCGGGTGGGCTCTGTTGCAGCCCGAGTTCGCGCTCACGGAGGTGTTGCACCGTGCGGGCCTGGTGGATCAGTCCAAGACTGCGCTGATTGTTGCGCGGCTCGAGGGGACGGGGTCCGCGACTACCGCTGCGGTCCAGGAACGGGTGCTCGCCCGCGCTCCACGTAGAACGGCCGCGCAGCTCGGGCGGGATGTCGACCGCGCTCTGGCCGCCCTGGATCCCCAGGGAGCGAGCAGCCGCCGCACAAGGAATGTTGCCGATCGTCACGTGAGCCATCCCCGTCAGGCGGGTGAGGGCACCCATGAGATGCTGCTGCTGCCCAGCCTGGATGCCTTCCTAGTCGACGCGACCCTGGACGCCATCGCCGCCAGCGCCCGCGCCGCCGGCGATGGGCGCAGCCTGGGCCAGCTGCGGGCCGACGCTCTCACCGGTATGGCCCTGCGCACCCTTCAAGGCAGCCAACACGTCGCCTGCCGAAGCACGCGCACGAGCGATGCGTCGGATTTTGTCGACGCCGGTTGCCGTTCCGGCGGTCCAGTCGGAGAGGCCGCCGCCGAGATACCCATCGCCGCGATACCCGCCGAGATACCCGTCGCCGTGATCCCCACAGCGGAGAACTCCAGCGCCGGCGACGCGACCGGCGTAGCACATGGCACCTTCGGAGCCGGCCGCGGTGGCTGCTTGTTGCCGGATGGGGTTCCGCTGGAGGGGCTGCTCGGCGCTCTAAGCGGTTTGGTGGAGCCCTCTCGTCCCTGGTGGACGCCGTCCGGCATCGACCCGGTCTTCCCGCCACCCGGAATTGGAATCAATGTTGATGTCACGGTCCCGCTGACCCTGCTGGTACCCGATGACGACCACACCGGCGGCGCGCCGCCGGGTGGCGAAGACGGCTCACGCGGCGCGAGTGGGATGAGTCTGCCTACCGGCAGTGGGGGAAGTGCGCCCACTGCCGTCGATGGGATCGAGACGCCCGTAGTTGTCGACGGGAGCAGTGCGCCTGCAGCCCATGGGAGGAGTCAGAGCACCACCAACGGCGCAGGTCTGTACGCGGGCGGTGGGGATGCGCTGCCGCTGGGGACGGCACCGACGGCCGAGGTCGTAATCGGCCGCAATCGGGCGCCCATCCCCGCCGCCACTGCGCGTGCCCTGGCTCTGGGCGGTGTCTGGCGTCGGCTGGTCACCGATCCCCTTTCAGGCGCCGTAGTGGACGTGGGGCGGTCGCACTACCGGCCTCCGGCCGCCTTGCGTGACCTGGTGCAGGCCCGTGATCAGGCGTGCACCTTCCCCGGGTGCACGGTGCCGGCCGCGCGTTGCGACATCGACCATGTCATTTCCTGGGCGGAGGGCGGGACCACCAGCCTGAACAACCTCACCTGCCTGTGTCAGGCCCACCATCGCCTCAAGCACACTCCCGGATGGACCCTCACCCGGCAGGATGATGACGCCCTCCTGTGGACTACGCCCTCCGGGGCCCGCTACCGCAGAGCCCCGGAGGGGACCGTAACCCTCCTGCCGCGTCGCGTGGGCCCCCGCCAACTCCAGGTTTCTGCTCGAATCATCCCCGAGCGAGAGGCGCGGGCCGTCGACGGCGCGGTCGTGGAGCGGCTTCGCCGCGGTTTGGAGATGGCATCCCGCCGGGGCGGGCCCGGTCATCCGCCGCAGGTAACCAGTCGAGGACCCCGTCCCGGCCAGCCCGTCGGCGCCTTTGAAGCCCACCCCTACCCGGCGGCTCTGCATGACCTGGGTCTGGCCCCTTTGCTCGACAAGATCCCGCCCTTCTAGGGCGGGTCCTAGAGGCGGGGCTCAGAGGCGGGCCCTAGGTCGTGTTGTGTAAGTCGTTTGTGCTGGCGGGTCGGTGTTGGCGATGTGGGTGGTGGTCTGGTAGCGGATGGCGAGTTCGCCGTGTCTGCTGGCTACGGGGCCCCAGCTTGAGTGGGCTGTGTGCGCCCGTCGAAGGGGGCGAGTGGGTCTTGCACCGCCCCGGTTGGACCGCCCACGCCCCGTTGGACCGCCCACGCCCCGTTGGACCGCCCACGCCCCGTTGGACCGCCCACGCCCCGTTGGACCGCTGTAACCGGCGGCTACGGCGGTCCAACCGGGGAACAGGGGTCCAACCGGGGAACAGGGGTCCAACAGACAGGCTCAAAAACCACACACCGCCACCCAACCGCGCACCGCCACCCAAGCACTTACACAACAGGACCTAGATGCGGGCACGGAGCGGGCCGGCGACCGAGTCTCGTGCACAGACCGCGTGCGGCGGCGCGTTCCATGAGCGGCCGCAGCAGGCGAGTGGTGGCGGGAGCCGAGTGGTCGCGGGAGCCGAGTGGTCGCAGCAGGCGAGTGGTGGCGGGAGCCGAGTGGTCGCGGGAGCCGAGTCGCCGCAGCCGAGCGTGGCGGGAGTCTTGCGCCGTCGCGGCTCCGCACTCAGTTCGTCGTCGGCTCTAGTCCCAAGGACACCGTCACGTAGGCGGCACGTGGGATAACCAGTTCCAGCACGCCGTCCGCCAGCGACCAGTCCGAGAACGCAGCCGGTGATACGGCGTCGGGGGCCTCTGGCGTGTTGCAGGCGTCGAGCGCGGCCGCGGTCAGCACGCGCGCACCGTCCACCGCCGCCGCGGCACCGCGCAAGTCCAGACGGATCGTGTGGGGCGCCGCGGGGTCGAGGTTGGTTGCGGAGATGAGCGCCGTGTCGCCCTTACGGGAGGCGGAGACGGAGACCAGCGGGAAGGGACGGGCGCCGTCGTCGGCATGGGCGGGAAGATCATCCACCCAACGCATGTCGAGCCGAGTGGCGTCGTGGTGGCCCAGGTTCATCGCCAGCACGTGGTAGGTGGGAGTGAGCACCATGGCGCCGCTGGTCGGGTCGGTGAGGATCGGGGCCTGGAGCACGTTGACCGTCTGGGCCAGGTTGGCCATGATGACGCGCTCGGCGTGGCGGTGGAAGATGTCGAAGTGCAGCGAGGCGATGAGCGCGTCCCGCAGGGTGTTGTCCTGCTGCAGGAAGTGGGGGTTGGTGCCCGGCTTTGCATCCCACCAGGCGCCCCACTCGTCGACGACGAGCCCCACCTTGCGGTGGGGGTCGTAGCGGTCCATCACCGTGGAGTGCCGGGTGATCAGTTCCTCCATCCACCAGGCGTTGGCGAAGGTGGCGTACCAGTCCTCGGTGCTGAAACCGCGGGCCTGACCCTTGGCCTCGAAGGAGTCGCGGAAGGTGTAGGAGTGCAGGCTGATTGCCTGGTAGGGGCCGGGCTCGGAGCGCGGGCAGGTGTCGCAGACGAGGTCGCGCATCAGTGCGTCGGTCCACGCGTAGTCGTCGACGTTCGCCCCGCCGGCGATGCGCACCATCTCGTTCTCGCCGTGGCTGCGCACGAAGGTGGCATAGCGGCGGGCCTGGGCGGCGTAGACCGGCGCGCTCATGTTCCCGCCGCAGCCCCAGGGCTCGTTGCCGATGCCGAAGAACGGCACCCGCCACGGCTTCTCGCGGCCATTGGCCCGGCGTAGGCGCGCCATGGGGGAGTCCCCCTCGCGGGTCAGGTAGTCGACCCATTCGCTCATCTCCCGCACCGTGCCCGAGCCGACGTTGCCCGTGATGTAGGCGTCGGCCCCAAGCAACTCGCACAGTTCCATGAACTCGTGCGTGCCGAAGGAGTTGTCCTCCACAACGTCACCCCAGTTGGTGTTGACCATGGTGGGGCGTTGATCCTTGGGGCCGATCCCGTCGCGCCAGTGGTACTCGTCGGCGAAGCAGCCGCCGGGCCAGCGCAGGTTGGGGATGGCGATCGCCCTCAGCGCTTCAATGACGTCGGTGCGCAGACCGTGGACGTTGGGGATGGGGGAGTCCTCGCCCACGTAAAAGCCGCCGTAGATGCAGCGGCCCAGGTGCTCCGCGAAGTGCCCATAGATGTGACGGGAGATGGTGGGGCCGGGTACATCGAGGTCGACGACGGCGCGGGGGACAGGAGAGCTGGACATCATGGAACTTCCTTGGTCTGTGTGTCTGAGCATGCGGGAGTAAGGAGTGACGGGGCGGGTAAACCGGTCCCATGGATGTAACGTTACATGTCAGGGTGTGGTCGTTCAACCGCGGCTTGGATGGGCTCAGCGCGAGGATTCCCTCTCGATGAGCGTGTAGGCGGGGGTGAACCGGCGTCCGGGCAGTTCCGACGCGGGTGCCTCAATGCGCGTCAGGAGCATGTCGACCGCTGTGCGTGCCAGCTGGGTTATCCCAATGTCCACGGTTGACAGTGAGGGAACGGATATGGCTCCCTCGCGGATGCCGTCGAAGCCGATGATGCGCACATCCTCGGGGCAGCGAAGGTCTCGGTCGGACAGAGCGCGTATGGCTCCCAGTGCGACGGAGTCCGTCATGGCGAAGATGCCGTCGACGGGTGTGCCCACGGCCAAGGCGGAAAGCATGGCGGCGTACGCGGGCTCGCAGTCCCATGCGCAGGGGATGGGGGTCAGATCGACCTGTGGGTTGTCCTCGGCTGCACTCAAGGCGCCGGCCCAGCGCAGGTCCTGGCCATCGGCGCCGGCGCGGCCGTGAGGGGCGCTGTGTGTGCCCAAGACGGCGATGCGGCGGCAGCCCTTGGTGATGAGGTGCTCGACCGCGGCCCTCCCGCCCGCCTGATTGGGGCTGGAAATAAGGTCCAGTTGAGTGTTCTGGATGCGCTCGTCGTACAGGACGACGGCGTGGCTGCTCGCGGCGTCCTCGATTTCGCGGGCGCTTGCGCCGACCGCGGAGACGATTGTGCCGTCTACCAGGGAGGCTGTAGCTCCGCGCAGGATCTCGAGCTCCCGCTCGGGGTCGGAAAGCGTCTGCTGGACCATCACCCTGACGCCGTGTTCCTCCGCCGCTGACGTGGCGGCCGCGGCAAAGGCGGCGTTGAAGGGCATGTCGAGGCGGGGAACGCAGAGGGCGATGATGCCGCTGCGACCGGACCGCAGGCTCTTGGCGGCCATGTTGGCCCGGTAGTCGAGCTTGGTCGCGGCGGCGAGCACACGCTCGCGGATTGATGCGGAGACGTTGGGCTTACCGCGCAGCACGTTGGAGGCGCTCATAACCGACACGCCTGCCTCCTTGGCGACGTCCGCCAGAGTTGTCATTGGCTCCTCCTCGCTATGTGCCGCAGCCTACCGGGTTGCGGCGGTCGCTCTGTTGACAACTGCGGAAACTGCGCTATGGTACCGATGTAACGTTAAATCGAGCGGGCGCCGCTCGTCACGTGCAAAGGAGCACCGATCATGATCTCCAACATCGCCAGCACCGCCGTCTCTCGTCGTCAGGCCCTCGCCGGCCTCGGGATGGCCTCGATTGCGGCAACCCTCGCCGCATGCGGCGGGGGCGGGAACTCAGGCAAGACCACGATCACCTACCTGTCATGGGAGACCGAGGAGGTGGCACGGCCACTTATCGATGCCTTTGAGGACGCCAACCCAGACATCGCGATCGACTTCTCCTACTCCGCTCCCACCGCCGGCTACTTTCAGACGCTCCAGACCCGTATCGCCGGCAACCAGCAGCCCACGGTTCATCGCATCAACCCGGAGACCAAGGAGAAACTCATCGGTGAGGGCCTGGTTGCGGACCTGACCGACGAGCCGTTCATGGGTGCGATTGCGGACGCGAACCTGCGCGCGTATGAGGACGACGGCAAAATCTACGGCGCCTCGTTCGGCGCATGGGCGGCCGGCGTCGTCTACAACCGGGACCTGTTGGCCCAGGCGGGCGCGGATGACGTCCCGCAGGCCTGGGATGAGTTCCTTGACCTGTGCAAGCAGCTCAAGGGTGCGGGCGTAACCCCCTACCGCGAAAGTGTCCAGGACATTCCCTCGATGTTCCAAGCATTCCTGGGGGCCGGCTACGACCTCGCGGGCGACGAGCGGGGGGAGAAGAAGATCTTCACCGGCGAGTCCACCTTCGCCGAGGAGTGGCCGGAGCCGATGAAGCAATGGTATCGCCTCTACGACGAGGGCATCGTCGGAGCTGAGTCCGTCTCGCTGACCGGAACGCAGCTCAAGGAGGACTTCATCGCCGGCAACCTCGCCATGTTCATTACCGGCCCCTGGGACTTGGCGGACATCGCCGCGTCCGGCCTCAACTGGGGTATCTCGCCGATGCCGGCTGCACCTGGCGGCGAGCCCTTTGCAACTGGTGCCCCGGATCCGGGCTTTGCGATCTCGGCCTCCGCACAGGGGGAGGAACTCGAAGCGGCCAAGAAGTTCATCACCTTCCTGGCGTCGCAAGAAGGCCTCAGGCTCGCCAACGAGCACATCGGCACCCTGGTGAACACCTCGGACTTCACGGTTGAGGTGGCCCCGGAGTATCAGGGCCTCTACGACGATTACCTCAAGACTTCGAAGATCTACCTGCCCATGAACTACTGGGACCACGCCTCGGACGCTCTCCAACTCGAAGGCATCGCGCTGTGCCAGCAGTTGGTGCAGGGGCAGATCACCGTGGAACAAGTCGCCGCCGGGATGGACACCAAGCTGGCCTCCTTGTGAGGCGCTTTTGCAGAATCACTTAGGAGAATCTGATGTCCCGTCCGGATCGTGTCAATTCCAGGGGTAGGGCCCGACGCCCGCGTGGGCGCCAGGCCTCGGAGAGCTTGGCCAGCTCCGCATTTCTTCTGCCCGTCATCGCCGTCTTCGTCCTTTTATTCGCCGTCCCATTGGCGCAGACCTTCTACTTCAGCCTCACGAACTTCTCCGGCTACTCCACCGATGTGGAGTTCGTGGGCCTGAAAAACTACGCGACGGTGTTCTCCGACCCCTCGCTGCTTCAGGGACTGGTGTTCACCATCATGTTCGCCCTGGCCACCACGGTGCTCATCACCGTGCTCGCGATTCCGCTGGCGGTGGTGCTCAACAAGCGCTTCCTCGGGCGCAACTTGGTGCGTTCCCTGTTCTTCTTCCTGTCCGTACCCTCCATGGCCATTCTCGGACTGGTCTGGCAGTACATCCTCTCGCCCCTGGATACCGGCGTGGTCAACAGCATCCTGCACTCGTTGTTCGGTGCGGACGCGGTGGCATGGCTCGCTCAGTCGACGTCGGCACGCGTGTGCGTCATTCTGGTGGCCGTCTGGGCCGGAGTAGGCTGGCACGCCACTCTCTACCTGGCCTACCTGCAGGCGATTCCTGCCGACCTGTACGAGCAGGCCGAGCTCGACGGCGCCGGTCAGCTCCAGCAGTTCCGCCACATCACGCTGCCACAGCTGGCCCCCGGCATTGTGGTCTCCACCTTCCTGCTGATGTCCGGAGGGTTGAAGGTCTACGACCTGCCGTTCACCCTGACAAAGGGTGGCCCCGGGTTTGCCACCAACACGCTCACCCAGTCGATCATCGTCCAGGGCATTGCGCAGGGTCGCGCCGACGTCGGCTCCGCACTGGCTGTCATCTTCACCGCCGCGGTCGCGCTCATAGTGCTGGCGCAGCTCGCGGTCTCCAACCGGATCGAGAGGAACCTGTCATGAGCCCCGCCGCTCGCCGTCGCCTGTGGTACTGGATTCGGAGCGTCGTCATGATCCTCCTGGCCCTGATCGCGGCAATCCCCCTCTACTACATCGTGGTCAACACCTTTAAGACCAGCCAGGACATGGCCGTCTCGCCGCTGGGACTGCCCTCCACCCCCACGCTGGAGAATTACTCCAAGGTCTTCGCGACCACGCCGGTCCTCCGGTCGTTCCTCAACACCGTTTACGTCACGGTGGTGGGTGTTGCCGGTCAGGTGTTCATCGGGTCGCTGGCCGCCTACGGCATTGTCATGCGCAGAAGTCGGTTCACTGCGGTGGTCGGACTTGTGCTCATGATCGCCTTCGTCATCCCGGCGCAGGCCACGCTCATTCCTCTGTACCGGCTGGAGGCCCAGGCCGGTTTGGTGAATACCCTTAACGGGCTGGTGGTCATGTATCTGGCCGGGGCGGTCTTCTGCTACTTCCTGATTGTCGGCTACATGCGCAAACTCCCTTGGGAGATCATCGAGGCCGCCCGACTCGATGGCGCCGGCCCCTTCACCATCTACTGGCGTATCGTGCTGCCGCTCATCCGCCCGATCCTGGCCACGGTCATCGTCTTCCAGACCATGAGCACCTGGAACGACTTCATGACCCCGAACGTGTTCATCTCTTCCACCGCCAAGCGCACGGTAGTGCTCCAGGTCTACAACGCGGTCGGGCAGTTCGCCACCGACTGGCCGTCCTTCATGACCATGACGGTCATCGCGCTCATCCCGGTGTTCATCTTCTTCATCTTCTGCCAGCGCTGGATCGTTTCCGGATTGGCTGCAGGTAGCGTCAAGGGATGAGTGAGTCGGTGCTGCCGACGACGACTACGGGTGCGCCCAGCTACAGCGGGGCGCACCCGTGCGTTCCTCCTGGAGACCGCGACGCTGTTGATGTGGGACGCGGAGTCTCCCGGCACAGGCCTCCTCCAGCTCTACCCGGCACCCGTAGCGTCCGGGTGCTGCTGGTCTCTCACCCCAATGGAAGTGTTTCGGCTACCCCGAGCGCGTCGATGATCAGCCTTATCGCGAACCGGTCGTCCTGGTGCGCTGCGGCCCCGGGATCCGACGGCGCTCAGATGGTCCCAATCAGATGTGACAGCGCGCCGTCACGCAGAAGAACCGGGATGGAGCCGAGCGGGGCGTCAAGGTTGACCCACTGCCCGCCGTCGTGGATCTGTCCGGTGTGGGCGTGGGTCCACGACGCCCCGGCTGGGAGGTAGACCTCGCGGCTCGTCGCCCCGGGCGTCAGTACAGGGGCCACGAGGACGTCCGGGCCGAACATGTACTGATCAGCCAAGTCCCGGCAGGCGTCATCGTGGGGGAATTCGTAGAACATGCCGCGCATGACCGGCTGGCCGCCGATATGCGCCTCGCGCATGAGTGAGCGCGTGTACGGCCGTAGGTGCTCGCGCACCCAGACGAAGCGAGTGAGGATTTCTTCGACCTTCTCCCCGAAGCTCCACAGCTCGTTCGCAGCGCCGCTGTGTTCACGGGGCGTACCGTCGGCGGCGGTGACCTTCTCGAAGGGCAGGCGGTCGCCGTGCATGCGCATCACGGGGAAGAACGTGGACAGCTGGAACCACCGTACGAGCAGCTCGTGGAAGGCGGGGTCGCGGGCATCGCCGCCGTGGAAGCCGCCGATGTCGGTTGTGAACCAGGGGATGCCGGCGACGCCCATGTGCAGACCCGCGATAAGCTGGCGGCGCAGGCTTGTCCAGTTGGAGGGGATGTCCCCGGACCACACGAGGGCGCCGTAGCGTTGGGAGCCCGCCCACGCGCAGCGCACGAGATTGACGATGTCCTCCTGCCCGGCCGAGACCTGCCCCTCGTAGAAGAGCCGGGAGAACGCCTGTGGGTAGATGTTTCCGACCTCGGATACCGGTCCGGCGTGGTAGCGGTAGGCCTCGAAGTCATACGTGCCGTATTCGGGCTCCGCCTCGTCGAGCCAGAAGAGCCTGATGCCCAGGTCGTGATAGCCGCGCTTGCAGATCTTCCACACGGTGTCGCGGGTGCGCGGGTTAGTGGGGTCGAGGAACAGGGATGGGCCGCCGAAGGCCATCTGGGGCTGCAGGCCGTGGTCCGCCTGGACGAGGAGGTTCTCCTTGGCGAGCAGAGGGTAGTTCTCGCTGAGCGGGGAAACTTGCGGCCAGACGGAGACCATTAGCTCGATGCCTAGCTCGCGCAGCTCCTCAACCATGGCGCGCGGGTTGGGCCACATCTCCTCATCGAAGTGGTAGTCGCCCAGCTCGGGCCAGTGGAAGAAGTCTGCGACGATGACGTCGATCGGCAGTCCTCGGCGCGTGTGCTCGCGAGCGACCTCGAGCAACTGGCTCTGGTTCCAGTAGCGCAGCTTGCATTGCCAGTAGCCCAGCCCGAACTCGGGCATCATCGGTGCGTGCCCGGTGGCGTCCGCGTAGGCGCGGGAGATTTCCGCCGGGCTGTCTCCGACGGTCACCCAATAGTCGAGTTGGTGGGTGGCGTTCGCCACCCACTCGGTCCTGTTAAGCGCGAAAGTC
Source organism: Actinomyces sp. Z5 (assembly GCF_003287795.1). Lineage (NCBI taxonomy): Bacteria > Bacillati > Actinomycetota > Actinomycetes > Actinomycetales > Actinomycetaceae > Actinomyces > Actinomyces sp. Z5. The sequence goes on along the minus strand of NZ_QMIN01000040.1, from coordinate 70,102 downwards.
GCACGACCGATGGCGGGGTTGTGCCATAGGAAGCCATAGCCGGCGCTCGACAAGACGAAGGGGACGCTGGCCTGGGAGTTACGGTGCGCGAGCTCGAAGGTCGATCCCTTGAGGTCGAGGATCTCCTGCTGGTACTGGCCCATGCCATACAAGTGCTCGTCGACGGGCGACTCGAAGGCGGCGAGGAGATGGTGGGAGCCTCCGGGCAAAGCCGTGAAGTTGCGGGCGACGAGCTTGAGCGCCCCGCCGTCGCCGAGCTCGCGCAGGAGGGTACGGCCGTTGCTGTCGCGGATCTCCAGTCGGGCCCGAAACACCTGATAGCCCGCCTGGGCGTCATAGGCGCTGTCGGCGTGCACGAGAACAGTGAGTCGGCCGTTGACCAGGCGGGCATCGGGCCCGTCGACGGTAACGGTCGTGGGCACGTCCGGCACCGGCAGGAGCGCCCAGTCGGTATCGATGAGGTCCCCGGCCGGGACGCATCGCACACGTACGGCGCTCTCGCCCCAGGACTCGACGCGCAGTGTCTGGCCGGAGCCGCGCCAGGTGATCGAGGCGGGCCCGATCTCGAAGACCGGCGTGGTGGCGGCGTGTATGGGGGACATGACGGTCCTCGGTAGTGGGAGAGCGTGACGGATTCAGGCAACCGCGGCAACGGCGCAGCCGTGGGCGGGCAGGTCCATATCCCACCAGCCGTCGACGACGGCGGCGCGCTTGCTGGTCCACAGGTCGGTGAGGTGGCGGGTCGTCTGGGGCAGCCCGAGATCGGCCAGGTGCAGGCGGCGGGTGCGGGGCTCATCGCCGAGGTTGAAGACGGCGCGGACATCCCGTTCCCCTTCCCCCCGGCCGGGCGCCGGACGCAGCGTGGAGCGCCAGACCACGAGGTCGCCGTCGCGGATGATCTCACGGCAGTCGGCGCCCCGCTCACCCAGGGCGAGCACGACGTCGTTGCCGAGCAGGGCGATGGTTTCCGGCGAGGACTCCGGCAGATGTCCGCCCATCATGAGCGGGGAGCGTGCAATGCTCCACAGCGTCAGCATGGTGCGTTGCTCGTCGAGGTTCAGGCGCGAGTGCCGCGGGTCGCCGACATGCGCGCGTAGACCAATTCGCCCCAGAGGCAGCATGTCCAGGTCCCCGACCCCGTCGTCGCTCTGTACTGCGGCCCAGCGTGCGGCCCGTTGGAACTGTTCCACGACTGCTTCCCAGTCGTCCCACAGGTCGTCCGAGACCCGCCACATCTGGGCGTGCTCGCGTAGGAAGTCGGCGTGCTCAAGCGACAGCTCGCGCCCCGGAGACAGGCTGAGCGTGATGTCGCGGCCGGAGCGCTTGATCGCGCGGTGGATCATGGCGATGTCGGGGCGGCGGATGGGCGGGTAGAGCACGTCGTCGACCTTGACGAAGTCCACACCCCAGGTGGCCAGGAGTGCGAGCAGCGAGTCGTACCAGGCCTGGGAACCGGGGTGATCCGGCTGCACACCCTCGTTGTCCGGGTTCCAGGGGCAGCGGTCGGATGGGGGAGTGGCAACGTCCCGGGCGGTGTAGGCGGTGCCGAGGATCGGGGTGTTCGCGGCGACGGCTCGGCGCGGGATGCCCCGCATGAGGTGCACGCCGAAGCGCAATCCCAGGGCGTGGATCGCCTCCGCCAGCGGTCCGAACCCGGCTCCACCCGCCGCCGAGGGAAAACGGTTCTCGGCGGGCAGCGGACGCCCGTAGGCGTCGATGACTGCCGCCGAGTGGGCGTTGTAGTCCGCGGTGCCGGGGGCCGGCTCGTACCACTGGATGTCTACCACGACGGTGTCCCAGCCATGTGCGAGCAGGTGCTCGTGGATGAAACGCGCGTTGTCTAGAACCTCGGCCTCGGTCGCCGACCCGCCGAAGCAGTCCCACGAGTTCCAGCCGCGCGGCGGGAAGGTGGCAGGTGGGGAAACTGGTGGTGTCATCATTGACTCCTAGAAGCGAAATGTAGTCCGTATCATGAAGCGGTGATGAATCGTTGTCAAGAGTGCTCGGTGGGTTCGGTGCGGAGACCGTCGCCATGCGTGGCATTGGGCTGCCGCAACCGCTGTACCCCGATACCGTGTGATCGGCGGTGGATGGAGCCGCCCCGGGAGCGAGACACGGGAGGGGAGGAGCCGATGGCTGTCACTATGCGCCAGGTAGCGGAACTGGCGGGCGTTTCGCTCAAGTCCGTCTCCCGGGTGGTCAACGGTGAGCCGAATGTGAGCGACGAGCTCAGACACAAGGTGACGACGGCCATCGACCAGCTCGGTTGGCAGCCCAACGCGCTGGCGCGAACGCTACGTACCGGCCGCACCGAGACCGTGGCCGTCATCGTTCCCGACTTGCGTTCCGGCTGGGTCGCCGCGCTGGCGCAGGCATTGGTGATCGAGGCGGACCGGCGCGGGCTCCGCACCGCCATCGAGCCGTGTGGTCGCGATCGCAATCGCGCCGTCCAAGTGCTGACCGAGCAGTCGACGTCATTCGACGGGGCGATTGTGGTGGGAGGAATCCATGGCGAGGACGTTTCCTCTGCGGGGGGAGGGCCCCTGCCGGTCTGTCGGATCGAGGCCTTCGGGGCTAACGGCACTCCGACGACCGGCGGAGGTGTCGGCTTGGATTTGGATCAGGCGGCCGACGTCGTCAGCCGGCATCTGCGGGCGCTGAGACTGACGGCTCCGGTGGTCGTCGGCCCTCGCCTGGACCGGCCAGGTGCCTTCGCTCATGCCCTGCAGCGGGCGCTGGATACTGCGGCGGTACTGGAGACGGATGCCGTGCCCAGTCGCGCGGAGGGATTCCGGCTGGCCGCACGACTGGTGGAGGACCTCGACCGCCATGACGTCGTCGTGTGTGCCGATGACGAGCTCGCCCTGGGTGTGCTTGCGGGGCTCAGAAGTCGAGGAGTGCGGGTACCGCACCAGATCGCGCTGTGTGGGTGCGGCGGTCTCGAGGATGGACGATTCTCCTCGCCGTCGCTGACCACACTCGGCTTTCCCACCGGAGAGATTGCGAGGATTGCGCTGGACGATCTCCAACGGAGGTGGGAGCCGGGTTCGCACAACAGGGCGATGACACGGGTCGGGGCCACGCTGATACGTCGCGAATCCACGCTGGGGTTCACCTCCGCGCCCCCGCTGTCGATTGGGCCGTTGTCGTCTCCCCGGGTGGAGGGGTTCTGATGCAGCGGCGGGTCAGGCTCCGCGATGTGGCTCAGGCGGCCGGCGTGTCGGTGGCCACGGCGTCGACGGCGCTATCGGGAGGCGGGAAGAGCGGGACGACGCGATTGTCCGAGCAGACCCGGAGGCGAGTCAGGCAAGCAGCGCGTACCCTCGGGTACGTGCCCTCTGAGGCCGCTCGGGGATTGGTCACCGGCGTATCCGGGCGGATCGCAATCGTGGTTCCCAACCTCTATCAGCCCTACTTCTCCCGTCTTGCGGAGATGCTTATCGACGAGCTCGCCCAGCGCGGCCTGCGCTCGACGATCCGACTGACCGAGGATGTGCCCGCGCGCGAACGCGACGCCGTCATGGGAGTGTCCACGGGGGACGCGGACGGCGTACTCATATGCCCCCACCACTTGAATGACGCGCTGTTGGCCGGTCGGCGGCCTCCCCTGCCGGTGGTGCAAATCGGTTCGACCCCGACGGCGGGTGTTGCGGGAGTCGCCATGGACGAGTTCGGTGGCGCCCTCGCTGCAGCCCGACACCTGGTCTCCGTCGGCCGTAGCCGCATCGCCTACATGGCCCAGATGGACGGCGATGGCGGGCCACGTTTGGAGGCCTACCGCTTCGCGCTGCAGGAGGCGGGTATCGATGTCGATCCGGCCCTGATCGTGCGGGGCGAGGACTGGGACCGCAGGGACACCGGCCTGGAGTCGACAATCGGCCTGCTGCGCTCGGGGATCCGCTTCGACGCGCTGATGTGCATCAATGATGCCGTGGCCATCGGTGCCCTGCGCGCTCTGCAGGCGGCCGGAGTCGCGGTCCCCCGGGATGTCGCGGTGACCGGCTTCGACAACACCGTCGAGGGCGAGTTCACCGTTCCGTCGCTCACCACCGTCGATCCGGGAACCGACACCATGGCCCGTGCCGCGGTGGAGTGCCTCGTGGCGCAGCTACAGGGTGAGGCGCCCGGGGCGCCCGCAGAGGCGCCGACCACCTTGATCGTGCGCGGCTCCAGTCGCTGAACCTTCTGCGCACCGCCGCTCCTCTGCCTGGTGCGACGCCCACATCGACGACAAGGTGTGCCCTGAATCACTTGATCGCGGTTGACAACGTTTAATCAGGCGGTCATGATGGACATGTCACAACAGCAATGAGGAGTTGACAATGGCGCCACTCGATTTGCAGCAGACCGCCTCTTCGGCCTGTCTGTGTGCTCCGGCCGCCCCGGGCCCGCACGCCCGCCCCGTCGGCCGTGCCCCGCTCGGCATCGACGCGGTCCGCATCTCCCCCGAGAGCCCTCTGGGGCGCTGGCAGGAGCGCAATGCTTCCCGCACTATTCCCCACTGCATCGAGCAGCTGGAGGTCTCCGGCGTCATGGACAACTTCCGGCGCGTGATCGGCGAGTCCGGCGCCCCCTACCGCGGTTTCGTCTTCGCCGACTCGGACCTGTACAAGGTCATCGAGGCCGTCGCCTGGGAGATCGCCCGCTCCGGCACCCACGACTTCGACGCCTGGCTCGACGAGGCCATCGCGCTGATCGCCCGCGTGCAGGAGCCGACCGGCTATCTGCACACCTGGATTCAGGGCGTTCGCCCGGACAAACGCTTCGCCGAGCTGGAGCGTAACCACGAGATGTACGTGCTCGGGCACCTGATCCAGGCGGCTGTCGCCCTGGACCGGGCGGCTGGACGGGACGAACTGCTCCGGGTCGCGATCCGTTTTGCCGCCCTGGTGGACCGCCGCTTCGGCCCGGGCCGTGAGGACGGCATCCCGGGGCACCCCGAGATCGAGACCGCACTCATCGAGCTTCACCGCCACACGGGCGAGGCCCGCTGGCTGCACCTGGCCGAGCACCTGATCAACCAGCGCGGCCACGACATCCTCCTCGATGAGGGCTTCGGACGTCGCTACTACCAGGACCACGCGCGCGTGCGTGAGGCCGTCGACCCCACCGGCCACGCGGTCCGCCAGCTGTATCTGAACGCCGGTGTCACCGACCTGTTCCTGGAAACCGGTGAGTCGGCGCTACACGACGTCATGCGAGCGCAATGGGAACGCGTCCACGAGCGCAAGATGTACCTGTCCGGTGCCTTCGGCTCCCGCCACCGCGACGAGTCCTTCGGAAACGACTACGAGCTGCCGGCCGACCGGGCCTACGCCGAGACCTGCGCCACCATCGCGGACCTGCACTGGACCTGGCGCATGCTGCTGGCCGGCGAGGACCGCCGCTACGCCGATGTCATGGAGCGCGAGCTCTACAACGCCCTGGCCGCGTCGGTGGATGAGAGCGGCACCCGCTTCTTCTACTCCAACCCCATGCAGCGACGTCCCGACCGCTTCAGTGAGGAGAACGCCCCCGCGCAGCGGCAGCCCTGGTACGCCTGCGCCTGCTGCCCGCCCAACATCGCCCGCACCATCGCCCAGGCCGGTGCGTACGTGGCCACCGTCCGGCAGGCCCCGGACGGGCCCGCGCTGGAACTGCACCAACTTCTCGCCTGCGAGATCGAACTGCCCGAATCGCTCGGCGGCGGAACGCTGACGGTCCGGACTCGTTACCCCGCCGACGGTGAGATCTCCCTGCACGTCGTGGGTGGCGCCCTACCTCCTGGAACGGCGGTGCAGGTACGCATCCCGGTCTGGGCGGACGGCATCACCCTGTGTGTGGGAGGGAAACAACGCCCGGTGTCCGAGGCCGAGCAAACCCACGGCTACATCCAGATCCCGGCCGACGACGTCGACGGCGCCGTCCTGCAGCTCCCGCTCCGTCCCCGCTGGATTGCCGCCAACCACCGTGTGGACGCCGTACGCGGTGCAGTCGTCCTCGAGCGGGGGCCGATCCTGTACTGCCTGGAGCAGGTGGACCTGCCGGAGGAAATCGCCGCCGATGACGTTTTCCTGCCCGGGCCGCCGGATGTCGCTGAGCTACCACCGACGACGACTGGTCCGGCCCCCGTACTGCGGGTGAGTCTGGCGGTGCGTGATCCCGATGATCGGCTTTACCGCCCGGCTTCATGGGTCGAGCCGGCCGAGCCCTCACGAAACGTGGAGGCGGAACTCGTGCCCTTCTCCACCTGGGGCAACCGCGGCCCCGGTGCCATGCGCGTATGGATTCCGACCATCTGACCCTGCTGAGATCCACGCCCTTCCGCATTTGTCCATCCCACAACCCTCACTCAAAGGAGAGAACCATGAACACCTGTACACGTGTGCCCGCGTTCAGCCGACGCACCATGCTGCGGAGCCTGGCAGCGGCCACCGCCGTCACCGCTGCAGGCGGCACGCTCGCCGCCTGCAGCAGCGGATCCGGATCGGGTGGCTCCAACCAGCTTCGCATCCTCGTGCTTAAGCACCCCCTCACCAAGCCCATGGCCCAGATGGCGTGGACGAAGCGGCTCGAGGACGTCGCGGGTATTCCCATCGCCTGGGAAGAGGTCTCCGCCGACTGGGATCAGAAGAAATCCACGATGCTTGCCGCAGGCGATGTGCCCGATCTGATCGTAGGCACTGGAGCCATCTCGGACTCCGACCTGGCCACCTACGGCACGCTCTTCGAGGATCTCTCCGACGATCTCGACGCCATTCCCAACGTCAAGGAAATGCTGGCGGCGAAGCCGGAACTCACGGCCCTGGCCACCCAGAGCAGCGGTGCGATCTACGCCGTCCCCGGGTACAAGCGCTTCTGGCCGCCTACCGTTCAGCACCAGTACATCAACCGCCAGTGGCTGGATGCGCTGGGTCTGGAAATGCCCACAACCTGGGACGAGCTGTATGACGTACTTGTCGCCTTCAAGGAGGGCGATCCGACCGGGACCGGGGCGAAGGTGATCCCCATGGACTGGAGCCCGGTGGGCACCACGGGCTTCGGCTACTTCCAATCCGTACAATTGCTCGGGTCCACCGGCCTGCCACTGTCCTCGGGCGGCGGCCAGGGCTACTTCCTCCAGGACGGCAAGGTCTCCAATTTCCTCATCGACGAGCGCTACCGCGACGTCATGGTCTTCCTGTCCAAGTGCTATGCGGCGGGGCTGATCTCCGAAGAGGTGCTGACCCAGGACTACTCGGCCTACCAGTCAGCCGCTCGCGGGCCGGGGGACGGTGTCGCCACGGTCGGGTTCACCTGGGGCTGGACCCGCTCCGACCGCTTCGGTCCCGAGATCTACGAGCAGTACGAGGCGATGCCCGTACTCGCACAGAAGGCCGGACAGACCGCTCCCGTGGCCTGGAGCTACGACGGATTCGGCGAGAACTTCCCCGCCAACCAAATCGTGGTCTCAGCCTCCACCCCGAACAAGGAGGCCGCCCTGAAGGTCCTCAACGCCTTCTACGACCAGGAGATGAGCCTGCAAGTGCTCTTCGGAGACATTGGCCCGAACATTGAGAAAGTCGATGAGAGCACCTATAAGGTCCTGCCGGCCGAGGACGGCACCGACCCCTCGACCTGGAAATGGACCTCCACGCTGGCGGACAACGGTCCCATGTGGATCCGTGACGACATCACCGTGGAACTGCCCACGGACCTGCAGGAGGCCATCGACGAGACCGTCCCCCTGCAGCCCGCCATCGACAACATGGATCTGGAGAAGGACGTGTACCCCACCCAGTTCATCAAGATGACCGCCGAGGACATCAGCGCCATGGCGCTGGTCAACACCACCATGCTCAACACCACCCAGACCAAGTTCGCCGATTGGATCACCAACGGCGGGGTCGAGGAGCAGTGGGACGACTACCTCGCCACCGTTAAGGCGTCGGGCATCGAGGACAACATCGCCAAGATGCAGCAGTACTACGACGACTACATGGCTTCGAAGCAATGAGTACCGCAGTAGTGAAACGCGCCGGCGCCCCGGCGGGACGTTCCGGGCATGGCCTGGCCAGACACCTCAAGCGCTATTGGCAACTGTGGGCCATGGTACTGCCGGCCACCGCCTTCGTTCTGGTCTTCGCCTACGTTCCCATGTACGGCATTCAGCTGGCCTTTCGGGAATTCGACTTCACTGCCGGCCTGACCGGCGGCAGGTTCGTGGGGTTGAAGTATTTCCAGCAGTTCTTCGATTCCCCGATGTTCGCCACCCTGATGCGCAACACCGTGCTGATCTCGATAACCACGCTTGTGCTGGGATTCATCGCGCCGATCATCCTCGCGCTGTTAATCAACCAGTTGATGCGCTCGCGCATCAAGCGCTGGGTCCAGACCATCACCTATCTGCCTCACTTCATCTCCGTGGTGGTGATCGTGGGCATGCTGCAGGTGTTCCTGTCTCCCAGCGACGGCCTGCTTACACGGCTACTGGCGTCCATTGGTATTTCCGGCACCAACTTCCTGGGAGACACGGGCAGCTTCGTCCCGGTCTATGTCCTGTCTGACATCTGGCAGCACGCCGGATGGAACTCGATTATCTATCTGGCAGCGCTCGCGGGGGTCAACACCCAGCTTTACGAGGCCGCCCGAATCGACGGCGCCAACCGGTGGCAACTCATACGCCACGTGGATATACCGGCCCTCGTGCCCACGATGATCATCCTGCTCATTCTCAACATGGGCAACGTACTCAACACCGGCTTCGAAAAGGTGTTCCTGATGCAGAACACCCTGAACCTGCCGATCTCCGAGGTCATCTCGACCTACACCTACAAGATCGGCATTCTCAGCAGCCAATTCAGCTACTCGACTGCCATCGGCCTGTTCAACACGCTCATCAATTTCACCTTCCTCGTGCTTGCCAACCGCATCGCGAAGCGGGTGTCGGATACGAGCCTGTGGTGACGAAGGAGGAGACATGACCACCACATCGCTCTCATCGGGTCGATCCCGCAGGGCACGGCGACCTCACTCTCGGCGTCGGCGCTGGTCGTCGGGGGAGAGGCTGTTCGACCTCGGCGTGCTGCTGGCATGCGCGCTTGTAGTGTTCGCGACCCTGTATCCGATCTACTTCGTCCTGATCGCGTCCATCAGTGACTCGGGTGCCGTGGCCACCGGACAAGTCGTCTTGCTTCCCAAACGCCTGAGCCTGTTCGGGTACGAACAGATACTCGGCGACGCGCGTATCTGGACCGGGTACCGTAACACGATCATGTACACGGCGGTGGGTACGGCCTTGAACCTGGCGGTCACACTGCCCGCGGCCTTCGCGCTGTCGCGCAGGGAGTTCCGACCGCGGCGCCCGCTCATGCTGTTCTTCGCCTTCACCATGTTCTTCAGCGGCGGGCTCATTCCAACGTATCTGCTCTACAAGGACCTTGGGCTGCTGGACAACTGGCTGGTGTTCATCCTGCCTTCGGCGGTCAACGTCTACAACCTGATCATCGCCCGTTCCTTCTTCGAAAACTCCCTACCCGAGGAGCTCTACGAGGCGGCGACGCTTGACGGCGCGGACTACTTCAGGTTCTTCGGCACCATCGCGCTGCCGCTGTCGAAGGCAATCATCTCGGTGATCGGGCTGTACTACCTGGTGCAGCACTGGAATGACTTCTTCACCGGGCTCATCTTCGTCCGTGACTACGCCAAGCAGCCGCTGCAGATCGTCCTGCGAGACATCCTGCTGTCCAACCAGGCCTTCTCCGGCGGGGCCGGCGGTGGCGGCGGGTCGGGAGGCGCTTACGCGCAGCGATACGCCGACCAGATCAAGTATGGGGTGATCGTGGTGTCTACCCTGCCCGTCATCGTCGTATATCCCTTCCTGCAGAAGTACTTCGAGAAGGGTGTGCTGATCGGAGCGGTGAAGGGATGAGTGGCCGGCCCGCCCCACGGGGGCGCCTTATGCCCGCCCTCGTGGGGTGGCACGTACGCATCGGCGAGCTAGTAGGACGCCTGTTCGTCCTGCACCTGGTCTGGCTGCTGGGCGTGGTCGCCGGCGGGGTCATTCTCGGTGCGGCACCGGCGACTATGGCTCTCAACGCCGTCATTCGACGGGACCTGCTCAATCAGGCCTTGGATACGCGCAATTTGGTCGTCGCCGAACGGCCCGGCCTGTGGCAGGAGTTCTGGCGGGTGTGGCGTCAAGAGTTCTGGCGTGCGCAGGCGATCGGCGGCGTGGTGCTCGTGGGTTGGGTCGTGTTCGGTCTCGACCGGCTGGTACTGCGGGGCGGCATCGGCGGGGTCACGCCTTGGTTCTCTGGGATCGTGGTGGTGCTCAGCGTGCTCTGGGCGGCGGTGACGTTCATCGTTTGGCCGGTGGCGGTTCACTTCGATGAGCCCCTGCCGCGGGTGACCAAGCTGGTGGTGGTGTTGGCGCTGTCGCGTCCGGCGCACTCGCTGACGGTGCTGGCCGTCGTGGCGGGATGGCTGTGGTTGTGGCGCGCGTGTCCTGGGCTGATCCCGGTCTTCGGCGTGGCCCTGCCCGCCTGGTGCGTCTCCTGGTTGTACTGGCATTCCGGAGTCCTCCCCCTGCCCGAGTCGGCGGTGCCTTATGACGATCCCGACGACGTCGATGCCGAGGCAGCCATCCGGGCGCTGGCGGACCATTGACTGGAACGGGAACGGACACCCCGTCCGTTGGTAATGCCTTGACACCACCGATGTGAACGTTCACTATTGGGGTGTTGAGCTGCGGTGACCGCCGCGGCCGGGTCTGTGTGGCACCCAGACGGTTGGATGTCCAGCAAGCCCTCACCAGTGCGGCAACGGTGCCGAACGGCGCCGCCGCAGACCATGACCGACCAGACGAATAACTAGGGGAAGAACATGACCGAGCGGATTGTGTTGGCTGATTTGGATGATGGTGTGCGTGGGGCGGTGGCTGATGCGCGTGAGCGGGTGGCGCGTTTGCATGGGGAGTTGATTCGGTGGGGTTTGGTGGTGTGGACGGCCGGGAATGTGTCTGAGCGGGTGAGCGTGTCTCGTCCGGATGGGAGTGTGGAGCGGACGGGGTTGTTTGTGATTAAGCCGTCGGGTGTGGCGTATGAGGAGCTGACGGCGGACAACATGGTGGTGTGCACGCTGGATGGGGACAAGATCGAGGATGGGACGCCGGAGAATCTGACGCCGTCGTCGGATACGGCGGCGCATGCGTATGTGTATCGGCATATGGACCGGGTGGGTGGGGTGGTGCATACGCATTCGACGTATGCGACGGCGTGGGCGGCGCGGCGGGAGCCGGTGCCGTGTGTGTTGACGATGATGGCGGATGAGTTTGGGGGTGAGATTCCGGTGGGTCCGTTTGCCTTGATCGGGGATGATTCGATTGGGCGGGGGATTGTGGAGACCTTGTCGGGGTCGCGGTCGCCGGCGGTGTTGATGGCGAATCACGGCCCGTTCACGATCGGGGTCGATGCGCGGGCGGCGGTGAAGGCTGCGGCGATGTGTGAGGAGGTGGCGCGTACGGTGCATATCGCGCGTCAGGGGGGTGAGCCGGTGCCGATCGAGCAGGACCTGATCGACCGCCTCAACGACCGCTACCAGAACGTCTACGGCCAACACTAACCAACCCGTCCGCCCCGAGCCGGTGCCCCGCCCCGAGTCGCCGCCCGGCACGGTGCGGGCCGCCCCTGAACCTTTTTCAACCTACTGTCTATCAACGCAATTCAAAGGAGAAGACTCATGACTGCTCTACCCAACCCCTTCGACGGCAAGGAGATCTGGTTCCTCACCGGAAGCCAGGACCTGTACGGCGAGGAGACCCTGGCTCAGGTCGCCGACCAGTCCCAACAGGTAGCCGCCTGGCTCGACGCCGCCGATGCCATTCCGGTGCGCATCATCTGGAAGCCGGTCCTGAAGGACCGCGACGCCATCCGCACCGCCATGCTCGCCGCCAACGCCGACGACGCCTGCATCGGTGTGATTGCCTGGATGCACACCTTCTCCCCGGCCAAGATGTGGATCGGTGGCATCGACGCGCTGTCCAAGCCCCTGGTTCAGTTGCACACCCAGTACTCGCAGTCCCTGCCGTGGTCCACCATCGACATGGACTACATGAACCTCAACCAGGCCGCCCACGGCGACCGCGAGTTCGGCTACATCCTGACCCGCCTGAGCCAGCCCCGCAAGGTCGTCGTCGGGCACGCCACCCAGGCGGCCACGCAGGCCAAGATCGGCACCTGGGCCCGCGCCGCCGCCGGCTGGGACGCCCTGCATGCCACGCGCCTGGTCCGCTTCGGCGACAACATGCGCAACGTCGCCGTCACCGAGGGCGACAAGACCGAGGCCGAGCTGCGCCTGGGCGCCAGCGTGAACACCTGGGGCGTAAACGACCTGGTCGAGGTCGTCGACGCCGTCACCGAGGCCGAGATCGATGCCCTCATCGAGGAGTACCTGGACGCCTACGACGTCGTCGAGGAACTGCGTCCCGGCGGCGAGCGTCACGAGTCCCTGCGCTACGGTGCTCGCATCGAGGCCGGCATGCGCCGCTTCCTCCAGGAGCGCGGTGCCACCGCCTTCACCACCAACTTCGAGGACCTCGGCGGGCTGCGCCAGCTGCCGGGCCTGGCCGTCCAGAGGCTCATGGCCGACGGCTACGGCTTCGGCGCGGAGGGCGACTGGAAGACCGCCCTGCTCGTGCGCGCTGCCAAGGTCATGGGCTACGGCCTGCCCGGCGGCGCCTCCCTCATGGAGGACTACTGCTACGAGATGACGCCCGGCAAGGAGAAGATCCTCGGCGCCCACATGCTGGAGGTCTGCCCCTCGCTCACCGAGTCCAAGCCCCGCCTGGAGATCCACCCGCTGGGCATCGGGAACCGCGAGGACCCCGTGCGCCTGGTCTTCGACGCCGACCCCGGCGCCGGACTCGTAGTCGCCATGTCCGACATGCGTGAGCGGTTCCGCCTGACCGCCAACCTCGTTGAGGTCGTCGGTCCCGACGAGCCGCTGCCCAAGCTGCCCGTCGCCCGCGCCGTATGGGAACCGGCTCCCGACTTCTACACCTCCACCGAGTGCTGGATGCAGGCCGGCGCCGCCCACCACACGGTCATGACCACGGCCACCACCCTGGAGATGTGGCAGGACCTGGCCGAGATCGCCCGGATGGAACTGGCCGTCATCGACTCCTCCACCACCACCCGCGGCTTCGTGCAGGAGCTGCGGAATAACCAGGTCTACTACCGCCTCACCCAGGGCTGAGATCAGACCTGTCCGCGGTGGGGCTCGCCCCGCCGCCCCGGGGCCGCCCCGGCGTCGTCGACCGTGGACCCACGCACCGACAACGCCGGGGTGGTCTCCACTGGCCGCGGCTCCAGCGGCCCCGGTGCGGGTGAGCCCTCGCTACCAGTCGCGTCCGCTCCGATACTGAGCAGCGACAACGCCCCCCTGGCGATGGCCGGCAGATCCAGGTCCACGCTGGTGAGCGTTGGGGTGGCGAAGGCGGCGGCGTCGGTGTTCCCGCGGCCGATCACGGCCACCTCCAGAGGTACCCGTACACCGCGTCGTCGTAGCGCGCTTACGGCGCCCGCGGCCAGCGCATCGTTGTGGCACACCACCGCGTCCACGGGGAGCCCTGTGTATGCCAACCGTGCCACCGCCTCGACTCCGCCGAGCATCCCGTCAGGAGAACCGACACGCAGGACGGCATCGTCGTCGACGCGCAATCCCGACTCCCGTAGGCCTCGCACGCAGGCGCGCGTCCAGCGGTCGGCGGCACTGGCGACGCCGACGACGGCGGGACGGATTCGTCCCAGCGACCGCAGATGGGCGGCGACCAGCGCCGCCTGGGCATCGAGCGGGCAGCTCACTCGCGGCACGCCCACGGGGCCGGAATCGGCGATGAGCGCCAGGGGTGCGGGGGATGACGCCTCACCGGCCGGCAATGACGCCGGATCCAGCGCCCGGGGCACCAACACCGCGGCATCGGAGCGCCTCGCCCATGAGCCGGCCAGGATCTCCTGCTCGTGCTCCGCCTCACCGCTCGTCAGTTCCAGAATCACGGTCGTGTCGTCGGCGGCACGCATCAATTCCTGGGCCAGTGCGGCGTACAGCGGCTGCTGCAGGGTGGGGATCGCCAAGGTGATGCTTCCCCGCCGGCCTGAGCGCAGTGCCGAAGCGCTCGGATTGAGCCGATAGTCCAGCGCCGTGACCGCTTCCAGCACGCGCCGGCGCGTAGCGGTAGAGGCGCCGGGCGCGCCGCGCAGCACGTTCGAGACGGTCTTGGTGGACACGCCCGCCCGGCGGGCGACATCGCTCATGGTCACACGCGCGGCCACGGCGTCTCACCCCCGACGGTGGAGTCCCGGGCCAGCAGTGTCACATCCTCGATGACGGTGCGGGCGGGAGTGTCCGGGACGGCTATGCGCCGTCGCAGCAGTGAAACGGCGTCCGCCGCATATGTGCTCAGGTTCGGCGAGACGGTGGTCAGCGACGGGGAGGAGTAGCGCGCCAGTTCAAGGTTGTCGATGCCGGTGACGGCCACGTCCTGCGGCACTCGCAGCCCCGCCGCCGCCAGTTCATGGAGCGCGCCGAGCGCGAGCCCATCGTTGAAGCCGATCACGGCGTCGAAGTCGACGCCGCGCTCCAGCAGCTTTCGCACGGCGGCGGCGCCGTCGACGGGACGCCACTCGGTGGAGGCGACCAGGCGATGCTCGTCGAGGTCGAGTCCGTGCTCCTCCATGGCTGTGCGCAACGCCTCGGTGCGGGTCAGGCCCGCCGCATGCGTCCACTGGCCCGGTGCGGCCACGCCCAGCGCGGCGACGCGGCCGCGTCCGAGGGCCTGCAGGTGAGAAACGACCAGATCAATGCCGCGCTCGTTGTCCATGGCGACGCGGTCGACGGCGTCGTGTCTCCGCTCCCCGAGAAGCACCAGCGGGCGCTGTGCGGCCGCGGCGGCGATCTGCTCGGGTTCCATGCCCTGCCAGTACATGACGGTGCCGTCCAGGTCGGGATGCTCCGCCAGGAACTCCGCCTCGCCCTGCCCCCGCTCGCCGGTCACCCCGAGCACCACCGCCAGGTCGTGGCGGTGCGCCTCGGCGGCAATGCGGTCGGCGATCTCGGCGAAGAACGGCTGATTCAACTCCGGCACCGCCAGCCCGATGGCTCCGGAGCGACCGGTGCGCAGCGAGCGTGCGGAGGTGTTGGGGGCATAGCCTGCGCGCGCCACGGCGTCCAGCACTCGCTCGCGGGTAGTGGGGGAGACCCCCGGCTCGCCGTTGACCACCCGCGAGACGGTCTTCGGCGAGACGCCCGCGAGGGCGGCGACGTCGAGGAGCGTGGCGGCCATGCGCGGCAGCATACAGAAACGCACGCCGACTGTGCCGCGACGCACGTTCAACGATGTCAAACGTTGTCAATTCGCCTTTGTTTCCCCGTTCGCTCCAGCTGTGCGCTGGTACGGCAGAAGAAGTCGGGTTGATATTCGTTCGTGGACGGCGCTGATGGGGATTGACAACGTTGAAGTAGAGGGTCACCATGGTGACAACGGCAGCGCGCCGGCACCGCCCGCCGGAGGCACGGCCCACAACCGACTCAAAGGAGAGGATCCCTTGACAGCACGCATCTCGGTCGACGCCGACCGCCCCATCGGCCGCATCTCGCCCCGCATGTACGGCTCCTTCGTGGAGCACATGGGGCGCTGCGTCTACACCGGCATCTTCGAGCCCGACCACCCCACCGCCGACGCCAACGGCCTACGCCAGGACGTCATGGAACTGGTGCGCGAGCTCGGTGTCACCACCGTGCGCTACCCCGGCGGCAACTTCGTGTCCAACTACCGTTGGGAGGACGGCGTCGGCCCCATCCAGGACCGGCCCCGGCGGCTCGAGCTCGCCTGGCACACCACCGAGCCCAACACCTTCGGCACCGACCAGTTCATGACCTGGTGCGACCAGGCCGGTATCGAGCCGATGCTGGCCATCAACCTCGGCACTCGCGGCGAGACCGACGCCGTCAACCTCCTCGACTACGTCAACGGCCAGGCGGACACGCAGTACGCCAACCTGCGCCGCACCAACGGGCACGAGGACCCCTACAACGTGCGCATGTGGTGCCTGGGCAACGAGATGGACGGTCCCTGGCAGGTCGGCCACAAGAACGCCGAGGACTACGCCTACCTGGCCCTGTCCACCGCCCGCGCCATGCACATGGTCGACCAGAACCTCGAACTGGTGGCCTGCGGCTCCGCCGCCTGGGAGATGCCCACCTTCGGCGACTGGGAGCGCACCATCCTCGACCTGGCCTACGACGAGGTCGACTACATCAGCCTTCACCGCTACGTCGACCCCGACGCTCAGGACCGGGCCAGCTTCCTCGCCGCCGGCGTGGACCTGGACCGCTTCATCGACGGGGTGATCGCCACCGCCGACGCCGTCGGCGCCAAGCACCGCTCGAGCAAGAAGATCATGGTCAGCGTCGACGAGTGGAACGTGTGGCGCCTGGGCGCCTGGAACTCCATCGAGCACGGCTTCGCCCCCGACGACTGGCCGGAGGCCGCCCCCCGCATCGAGGACGTCTACACCGGCGCCGACGCCCTGGTGGTCGGCGGCCTACTGATCTCCCTGCTGCGCCACGCCGACCGCGTCAAGGCCGCCTCCATGGCGCAGCTGGTCAACGTGATCGCCCCGATTATGACCGAGAAGGGCGGACGCGCCTGGCGGCAGACCACCTTCCACCCCTTCGCCATCGCCTCCCGGATCGCCCGCGGCCAGGCCTACGACGCCGTCGTCGCCAGCCCGGTCACCGGCACCGAGCGCTACGGCGAGATCGACGCCGTCGACGCCGTGGTCACCTGGGACGAGGAGACGGGAACCGGCTCGCTGCTGGCCCTGAACCGCTCACTGACCGATGCGGTCGACGTCACCGCCGCGCTGGGGGCCCTGGGCGTGAGCCGCGTCAAGGCGGCCCAGATCATCGCGCCCGACGACCTCGACGCCGTCAACACCGCCGACGACCCCGACCGCGTCCACCCCGTCCCCCATGAGGTGACGCTGGCCGACGGCGTGCTCGCCACCACGCTGCCGCCCGCCTCCTGGCTGGCGGTCGAGCTCGCCTGAAAGAAAGGAGCCCGTAGCGTCGGCGGCGGGCCGGCCCGCCCCTCTGTCGACGCCCCACCCGGGCGGCGCGTACGACTCGACAGCCCGTACGTGCCGCCCCAACGGGCGTCACTCACTCACGACTGACAAGGAGGTCACGTTGAGTCAACCATCGATTCCGTACGCGCTCCCGAGCAGACGTCGCTTTCTGACCGCGGCCATGCTTTCGGGCGCCGCACTGGCCGGAACCGGCCTGCTGGGCGGCTGCTCGTCCTCGGCATCCGCCTCCGACCGCACCAAGATCCAGCTCTGGCACCTGTTCACCGGCGGTGACGGCGGCGTCTTCCAGGCCATGATGGACACCGTCGGCCAGCAGAATCCGCAGCTTGAGATCGACCCCGTGGTGCTCACCTGGGGCGGCCCCTACTACACGAAGCTAGCGATGTCCTCGGTCGGCGGGCGCTCCCCGGACCTGGCCGTCATGCACGCCACTCGAGTGATCGGCTACGCCCCCGGCGGGCTGCTCGACACCTGGGATCTGGACCGGCTCGCGGACCACGGCATCACCCCCGAGATGTTCCCCGATCTGCTGTGGGACAAGTGCTTCGTGGACGGCCGGCTGTACGCCGTCCCGCTGGACTTCCACGCCTTCATCCTCTTCTTCAACACCGAGCTGTGCGACCAGGCCGGGTTGCTCGCCGCGGACGGCACCCTGACCGGACTGGACTCCCCCGAGGGCTTCCTCGACGCCGGCCGCCGTCTGGCGGAGGTAACCGGCGGGCAGGGCATGTCCTTCGGCTACACCGGCGACGGCGCCCAGGTCTCCCGCATGTTCTGGGGTCTGTACGCCCAGACCGGTGCGGAATGCACCCTCATTCCGGGGCAGGAGGCGCAGATCGACCGAGACGCCGCCATCAAGGTCACCTCCCTGATCAAGGACATGCTCGACGGCACCGTCGCCGAGCCGGATATGGACTACGGCGGCGCCATCGCCTCCTTCTCCACCGGCCGCACCGGCATCACCTTCATGGGCAACTGGGAGTACCAGACCTTCCTGAACGCCGGCGTGCCCCTGGACGCCATGCCGATGCCGAACATCTTCGGCACCCCGGCCACCTTCGGTGACTCCCACGTATTCGTGCTCCCGCACCAGACGAGTGTGGATGAGGCCAAGCGCGATGCGGCCTACGAGGTCGTGGCCGGCATGCTCAAGAACTCCCTCGACTGGGCGGCCGGCGGGCACACCCCCGCGAACGTGGAGGTCACCTCATCCTCCGCCTACGCCGAGCTCGTGCCCCAGTCCCACTATGCCGACGCCATCGACCAGGCCGTCTTCGAACCAGCCGCCTGGTTCACGGGATCCGGCTCCGATTTCCAGGCCCGCGTGGCGGAGGTCATGCAGTCCTGCTGGCTGTCCGGCTCCCTCACGCCGGAGCAGGCCGTGGACGGACTCATCGACCGCCTTAACCGCATGCTCGCCCAGAACCCGCCGGCCTGAGTGAAAGGAGACCCGCTATGACTGTTAGAACCGCAGCGAATACGGCAGCCGGTACGGATCCGGCTGCGGCCTCCACCACGAGGACCGGTCGCCGGGCCGGCGCGAGCCGGAGCGCACGGGACTCCTCCCGCGCGGTTAGGCGACTCGGCTCTGGCATGCCCTTCGTCATTCCCTTCCTCATCGTCGCCTTCCTGTTTCTGATCGCCCCCATCGTCTACGGGCTGTGGCTGTCTTTCACGGAGCAGTCCCTGATGGGCAACGGCGGCTGGGTGGGACTGGCCAACTATGTTGAGACCTTCGGTGACGCGACCATGTGGTCCACTCTGGGCCACACGCTCGCCTTCACGCTCATGAGCACCATCCCGCTGGTACTCGTCGCCCTGATCATGGCACTACTGGTGTACACCGGCATCCCCGGCCAGTGGTTCTGGCGGCTGTCCTTCTTCGCCCCCTATCTCCTGCCGGTCGCCGTCGTCGTGCAGATCTGGACCTGGCTGTTCAACTCCGATGTCGGCTTCATCAACTACTGGCTGGTCAGGTTCGGGCTGGACAAGGTCGGCTGGCTCACCGACGTGAACGTGGCCATGTGGTCCATGGTCATCCTGACCGTCTGGTGGACCGTGGGCTTCAACTTCCTGCTGTACCTGTCCAGCCTCCAGGCGATCCCGGACCTGCTGTACGAGGCCGCCGAGGTCGACGGCGCCGGCTTCTGGCGCAAGCTCTTATCCATCACGCTGCCGCAGCTGCGTGGCACCACCGTGCTGGTGGCCACCTTGCAGGTGATCGCCTCACTGAAGATCTTCGACCAGATGTTCATCGCCTTCGCCGGCGGATCGGGCCCCGAGGGCTCCACCCGCCCCATCCTCCAATACATCTACGACACGGGTTTCACGAACTACCGCATGGGTTACGCCTCGGCGATGTCATACATCTTCTTCATCGTCATCATTGTCATCACCGTGGCCTTCCGGTTCCTGACCCGCTCTCGGAAGGACGCCAACAATGAGCGCTGAGTCCATCGCCCCGCCGATTTCCTTGCGCGACCGGCACCGCCGCGAGCGGGCCGAGCGCAATGCGGAGATCCGCCGCACCCGCGGTCTGCTGTTGGGAGACAGCAAGGTGGCCCGCGTCGTCGCCTTCCTGATCCTGGCCCTGTTCGCCCTCACCTGGCTGTTGCCGCTCGCCTGGGCGATAGACACCTCCTTCAAGACCGAGGTACAGGCACAGTCACTGCCGCTGCAGTGGGTTCCCGACGGCGGCTTCACCCTGGAGAACTACCGCACCGTATTCGCGCGCGGCGAGGTGTTCACCTGGATGGGCAACACCTTCCTGATCGCCACCGCGGTCACCATCCTCACGGTCATCATCTGTGCGCTGGCCGGCTACGCCTTCTCCCGCACCATCTTCCGTGGGCGCAAGGCGCTGCTCGCGCTGACGATCGCCCTGATCATGGTTCCCGGGCAGATCCTGATCGTGCCGCTGTTCAAGGAGATGGTGCTGCTGAACGCGGTGGACACCTTCGCCGGTGTGATCCTGCCACAGACCATCGCGCCGATGATGGTGTACATCTTCAAGCAGTACTTCGACCAGGTTCCCCAGGAACTGGAGGATGCCGCCCGCGTGGACGGCGCCGGGAACTGGCGCCTGTTCTGGAACATCATCCTGCCGGTGTCCCGGCCGATTGTCACCGCCGTGGCTATCTTCGTGTTCATCGGTGCATGGAACAACTTCATGTGGCCGTTCATCGTCACCAACAACCCCGACCTGATGACGTTGCCGGTGGGGCTGTCCACGGTGAAGAACGCCTACGGCACCATCTACGCCCAGACCATGGCCTCCGCCATGATCGCCGCGCTGCCGCTCACGATCCTGTTCATGCTCTTCCAGCGCCAGATCATCAAGGCCGTGGCCACCACCGGCCTGGGCGGCCAGTGAGGGCGCAC
Source organism: Actinomyces sp. Z5 (assembly GCF_003287795.1). Lineage (NCBI taxonomy): Bacteria > Bacillati > Actinomycetota > Actinomycetes > Actinomycetales > Actinomycetaceae > Actinomyces > Actinomyces sp. Z5. The sequence goes on along the minus strand of NZ_QMIN01000040.1, from coordinate 49,616 downwards.
GAGATCTGTCTGGCCGTGCAGCGGTCGCAGCCGGTGGCGGCCTTACTGACCTTGAAGCAGGTTCCTGAGTTGACTGACCGTCTCCGCTCCTTTCATATCGACGTCGGCGAGGAGCGGATAGACGGCGTCCTCCTCCACTTCAAGAATGCCCTGGGTCGGGTGGGTGAGCGTATACAGCCCCGGTTCATCGGAGGCCGTCAAGAACAGAACCGCCTTATCGCCGCCAATTTCGGCCAGAGGCGCCTGCCCATCGGATTCCACCGGCTCTTGCCGGATGCGCACCGATGCCACGTCCAGGCCCGTCGGCGCCAGGACCTCGCTGGCATCAACGACTGCGGTACCGTCCGGATCGATCGGTACGCCATCGACGCTGCCGATGATGACGAGGTCCGAGGCCTCGGCGAGTGCCTGGACGTCTTCATAGGACTGCGGCAGGATCGGTTGGTAGGAGCCGTCTGTGATGGACTCGGCTTCGGCGTCGGGCTTACTTGGACGGTCGAGCCGAGTGACCGCAAACGATCCTACGGCTAGCACCACGGCGGCCGCAGCCGCGACGGGGATCAAGAACCGGGGCGAGCGGGTGGCCCGTTCAAGCGGTGAGGATTGCTGCGCGGGACGGCCGTGCTGGGGATCGTAGACGTGGCCGGTTATGTCGGTGAAGTCCGCTTGTGCGCGCCGCGAGAGCGAGGAGTTCCGTCCGGGGCCCCGGGGGCGGGAGTTCCTAATCCTGCGCTCAAGATCGTTCATTGACTGGTGTTCTCCTCTTGTATGCACTTGTCACTCCGGCTCCTCGAGAGCGGCGCGCAACCGCTTCTTGGCTCGTAGTAGGCGCACTCGGACAGCGACTGTCGTGATATCGAGTACGGATGCCATCTCGGATCGCGTCAGCTCCTCCCAGTACGCCATTCGTAGTATTTCGCGGTCGTCGGCGCTGAGTGACCTCATGGCCTGGCGAACCAGGATGGAGTCATCAATCGCGGTCTCGATCGACTCGTGTGCGTCTTGGGTGCCGCTCATCGAGTCGAAGTACTTCGTGTCACGCTCGTGTCTGCGGTACTGGTTGGCGATCAAGTTGCGGAGTGTCTTGTAAAGCCATGGAACGCTGACCTCTCCGCCCGATATATGGTGCTGCCAGGCTATTCGGAAGGTCTCGGCGGTAATGTCCTCCGCCACCGCCTGCTGTCCGAGGCGCTGTCTGGCGATTGCTAGCATGTGGGGCTGGTGATCGGTGTAGATCTGCTGGAATGTCTCGACGGCATCGGACCGCGTCAAGGTAATATCAGAATGGGCGGCTGCGGAGGAGGCCTGACTTGTCGGTGAGTCGGACCTCCCCCGCAGCGATGAATGAGTCTCATTCGGGGGCATCGTTGACCATGAAGTACTCGTCGTATCCGGGGCTCGGGGAGGGCGTCACGGGAGCGGACGGGAAGTAGCCTCCACCCAGCGAGACCTCCGGGCCGATGGGGATGGTGCCTCCGCTCGGCAGGCGTATCTCGGTCCCGTCAGACGTGACCTCGGTTCCCTCGGGGAAGACCATACCCACAGGCTTCGGGCCGGTCTCCGTGGCATGGTCCGCGCCGCTGCCGGCTTCCTGTATGCAACCGCTGTGCTCGTCGACTTCCAACTGCCCTTGCCAGAGCGCATCCAGATAGATTCGCTCCTCATCTTGGGCGACCTCATAGGTGAGCACGTATGGCTGCTCCGTCGGGCCGGTGTGTACGTCGTCAGCCTGGTTCCCCGCGCATCCTCCCTGGGCCATCACCGCCAGGGCGACACCTATGGCGGCGGTGCGGCGCGCGACAGTGCGGCTGGTGCTGGTCATCTGGCTCTTCTTCAACCGGCTCAATGTCGGTCGCCTCCTTGACAGCGGCACCTGCTGGGCCTCAGCAAACACGTTCCGCGGGAGTGCGGTGAACTCTTCTGGCGGAGTTTCGCGGAATACCGGCCTCGGGTCGACGTCGCTGCGGGCTGTGCGCATTTGTGCCTCCTCGGGTCGGTGGATGTTTCAGACGCCGGCGTTCCGATTCGGAACGAGATGGGTTGGCGACTGGTATATGTCTGGGCGGGCGGTCGCGTTACATCCCAACGGGGAACCGTCGACTAGCATTGCACTCAACCGGAATACAATCCGGGGCGGCGGCCCCACGAGAGTCTGGAAGCAACCATGCAACACCCTTCGCTCAATGGAGAGCTCATCGACCTGCGCGCGGGCGACTACGAAGCCCGGATCGCCACCGCAGGTGCCACTCTGGTCCACCTGCGCCGGCAGGGGCGCGACCTGGTCATCCCCTTTGATGCCGAAACCGCCCTGCCCGGCGCCTGGCAGGGCAAGACGCTGGTCCCCTGGCCCAACCGCATCGCCGACTCCCACTACACCTACCGCGGCGTGGATTACCCGGTGCCCTGCAATGAGCCCGAGACCGGGGCCGCCCTGCACGGCCTGGTCGGCTGGACGAGCTTCGCCGTCGCCGAGCCCGAAGCCGCCGGCGCTGCCACGCCGGAGGCGGCCGAGGCGGTCACCCTGGTACTCAGTCTGCCCGCCTCCTACGCCTACCCCTGGGCGCTGGAGGTCGCCGTCCGCTACGCGTTGGACGCGGGCACGGGCCTTACCGTCACCACCACAACCACCAACGCCGGCGCCGCCGTCTCCCCGGCCGCCGGCATCGTTGGCGCCCCGCTCGAGGACGGGATTCCCGCGCCCGCTCCTTACGGCGTCTCCTGCCACCCCTACCTGACCCGCTCGGTCCCGCTGGACGAATGTGTGCTGCAGGTGCCCGCCGACCGCGTGCTCGACGTCGACGCCCACATGGCGCCGGCGGGGGAGCGGGACGTGACCGGCAGCGACTGGGACTGGCGCGCCGGGCGCCTGGTGGGGAGCACCGCCACCGACAACGCCTACACCGGGCTGCCCGCAGGTGCGTGGCAGGTGCGGCTGACCGGCGGCGAGGGCGAGCACAGCGTGGTCATTAGCGCCGCGGCCCCCTGGGTGCAGGTCTACAGCGGTGAGCACCTGGGACGGCGGGGCGTCGCCGTCGAGCCCATGACCTGCCCGCCCAACGCCTTCAATACCGGACAAGACCTGGTCACTCTGGCTGCGGGCGAGTCCCACACCTTCATCTGGCGGCTCTGGGAGGAGGACTGAGCCGGGCCGCGGGTACGCCGCCCATGTCTGCGCAGGCAGTGCCCGGAACCGTGGGGCGCCGTCCGGGAATGATGGACGTCGCCCGCCTGGCCGGCGTCTCCCACCAGACCGTCTCGCGCGTCATCAACCGCCCCGAATCCGTCCGCCCCGCCACTTTGGCGAAGGTCCGGGCCGCCATCGATCAGCTCGGTTACCGGCCCAATATGGCCGCGCGCGCCCTGGTCACCGCCTCAACCCGCATGATCGGCGTGGTCACCACCGGATCCCACTTCCAGGGGCCCGCATCCACCACCGCCGCCATCGAGGTCGCCGCCCGGCAGGCCGGCTATGCCACCCTCGTCACCGCCCTTAAGCGCGAGGCCGACGACGCGGAGAAGGAGATCCGCGACGTCTTCGACTTCCTGATCGAACGCGGCGTGGACGGAATCATCGCGGTCGCCCCACAGACCTGGATCGCCACCTCTGCCGAACGGGTCGCCCGGGCGGTGCCGCTCGTCGTCGTCGCCGACGGCCTGACGCCGAGCGAGCGCATCCATGTGGTCTCGGTGGACCAGGAACTGGGCGCACGCATGGCGGTGGGACACTTGCTGGGACTAGGGCGAAAGCGCATCGCGCATCTCGCGGGACCGGCGGACTGGTACGACGCCCTCGCCCGCGCTCGCGGCTGGCGCGCCGCCCTGGAGGACGCCGGCTGCGAGATCCCGCCGATGCTGACGGGGGACTGGAGTGCCGAGCGCGGCTATGAGGTCGGCGCCGAAATGGTGGCGCGCGGTCTGCCCGACGCCGTCTTCTGCGCCAACGACCTGATGGCCCTCGGCGTGCTGGCCGCATTGCGCGACCAGGGGGTGCGCGTGCCCGAGGAGGTGGCCGTGGTCGGCTTCGACGACACTCCCGGCACGGCCTTCTTCTCCCCGCCGCTGACCACGGTGCGCCAGCCCTTCGACGAGCTCGGCGTGCTGTGCATGGAGGTGCTCCTGCGCGCGATCGACGGCGAGGCCGGCACCACCCACTCGATCTCCCCAACCCTGCGCGTGCGCCGCTCCAGCTGCTGACGCCTGAGCGGCCGACGGCCACTCGTCGGCGGCCGGTCCTGCACCGGCTCGAGGGAGACTCGTCAAAACATGGATGTTAAGGTTCACTCTACATGAGTGGGTTGTTAACCGATCTAAAAGGCGGATATTTAGCCACTTGGTCCGTGTGTGTCGGTGGTTACGGGAGATTGTTGACACGCCGAAAGTGAACGTTCACACTAGTGTTGGATCCCGCGGACGGCGTGCCGAGGCGTTGTGTCCGCGGGGCTTCCTGAAGATCTCGAAGAGGAGGCTCAACATGTCTCGACCCCAAGTCCCGACTCTTTCGCGTCGCTTAGCTCTCGCCGGTGGTGTCACCGCCGCGGTGGCGACGGCGCTGGCCGCCTGCGGTGGGCCCGGCGCGACAGGCGGAGCCGGAAACGACACCGCCGGCAAGGAGCCCGCGGAACTCAAGATCGGCGTGGCCATGCCGACCAAGTCATCTGAACGCTGGATCAAAGACGGTAACAACATCAAGCAGCAGCTCGAAGAACTCGGCTACAACGTCGATCTGCAGTTCGCCGAGGATGACATCCCCACGCAGGCCAACCAGATCGACAACATGATCACGCAGGGCGTCAATCTGCTCATCATTGCGCCCATCGACGGCACCGCGCTGTCCGGTCAACTGGACTCCGCCGGCGAGGCCGGTATTCCGGTCATCTCCTACGACCGCCTCATCCGGGACAACGAGAACGTCAGCTACTACACCAGCTTCGACAACTACGACGTCGGCACCCAGATGGGCACCTCACTGCTCATCGGCATGGGCATTCTTAACGCCGATGGCGAGGACGCAGGTGTTTCACCGGACGAGACCTACAACATCGAGCTGTTCGGTGGTTCTCCGGACGACAACAACGCCCCCTTCTTCTTCAACGGCGCCATGGACGTCATCCAGCCGTACCTCGGCAGCGGCGTCATCACCGTCAAATCCGGTCAGACCGACTTCGACACCGTGGCCACCATGCGGTGGGATGCCGCCACCGCCCAGTCCCGCATGGACAACCTGATCACCTCCACCTACTCCGACGGCAGCCGGGTGGACGGCGTCCTATCGCCGCTCGACTCCATGTCCATCGGCATCCTCGGCGCCCTCAAGGGCGCCGGGTACGGCACCGATGCGCAGCCCTACCCGACGGTGACCGGGCAGGACGCGGAAATCGCGGGCATCAAGTCGATCATGGCCGGAGAGCAGTACTCCACCATCTTCAAGGACACTCGCGAGCTCGCCGACGCCGCGGTGCAGATGGCCGTGGCGGTGCTCAGCGGCGAGGAGCCCGAGGTCAACGACACCGAGACCTACGACAACGGGGTGAAGGTCGTCCCCTCCTACCTGCTGAAGTCCGAGATCATCACCAAGGACAACGTACATAGTTCCCTCGTGGACACGGGCTACATCACCGAGGACGAACTCAAGTGACCGGAATTGCTTCGTGGTACCGGGTGCATCGGTGCCCATCCGTGACAGGAGTCGGGGCTGAACATGGCAACTGACAACATTCTTGAGATGCGTGGCATCACCAAGCGGTTTCCCGGGGTGGTGGCGTTGGATGACGTCAACTTCGCGGTGAGGCGCGGCGAGATCCATGCCATCTGCGGCGAGAACGGGGCCGGTAAGTCGACCCTGATGAAGGTGCTGTCGGGTGTGCACCCGCACGGCACCTACGAGGGGCAGATCCTGCTCGACGGCAAGGAGGTGAGTTTCTCCGACATCAAGGCGTCGGAGAGCGCGGGCATCGCCATCATCCACCAGGAACTCACGCTCAGTCCGTTCCTGTCCATCGCGGAGAACATCTTCCTGGGGAATGAACGCTCATCCCGCGGCGTCATCGACTGGCACCGCACGAACACCGAAGCCCAGAAGATCATGGCCCGCGTGGGGCTGGCGGAGAATCCGGCAACCCGGGTTCAGGACATAGGTGTGGGCAAGCAACAGCTTGTGGAGATCGCCAAGGCCCTGTCCAAGGACGTGCGCCTGCTCATCCTGGACGAGCCCACCGCCGCCCTCAACGACGACGACTCCGCCCACCTGCTCGACCTAATACGTCAACTCCAGGAGCGGGGCATCACCTGCATCATGATCTCCCACAAACTCGGAGAGATCAGGCAGATCGCCGATTCCACGACGATCATTCGCGATGGGCACACCATCGCCACGCTCGACATGCATCGCAAGGGCGGTGTCGAGGAGGACGAGATCATCCGCCTCATGGTCGGCCGCACGCTGGACCAGCGCTTCCCCGATCACGTCTCCCAAGTCGATGGAGAGGCGCTGCGACTCGAGGGCTGGACCGTGCACCATCCCGCCGACCCGTCGCGCACCGTCGTCGACGCCGCCGACCTGGTGCTCAGGCACGGTGAGATCGTCGGCCTCGCCGGCCTGATGGGGGCCGGACGCACCGAGCTGGCCATGAGCCTGTTCGGCCGCTCCTGGGGTAGCGACATTTCCGGCAGAGTCTTCAAAGACGGCCGCGAGATCCAAATCAAGGACGTGGCCTCGGCCATCGCCAACGGCATCGCCTACGTTTCGGAGGACCGCAAGCGCTACGGGCTCAACCTCATCGAGTCCATCAGGCGCAACGTCTCATCGGCATCCCCGCGCAGATTCTCCCACCGCGGCGTGCTCGATCTTCATGAGGAACGCGCCGTGGTCACCGAGCTGTGCGGTCAGATGGCTGTAAAGGCACCCACCATTGAATCCCTCGTCGGCGGACTGTCGGGAGGCAATCAGCAGAAGGTCGTGCTCGCCAAGTGGGTGGCCGCCGCGCCGGACGTGCTGATCCTCGATGAGCCCACCCGCGGGATCGACGTCGGCGCCAAATACGAGATCTACCAGATCATCAACCAGCTCGCGGACGCGGGCAAGGCCGTCCTCGTCATCTCCTCGGAGCTGCCCGAACTTCTGGGCATCTGCGATCGCATCTACACCCTTTCGGCTGGGCGCGTCACCGCCGACCTGGATCGCGGCGATGCCGACCAGGAGACGCTCATGCGCTATATGACTCAGATCAAGGAAGACTGACCAATGTCCAATACATTCTCAACGCTCAAGGGAGCCTTGCGTACAAACCTGCGGCAAGGGGGTCTGGCGATTGCACTCGTCGTCATCGTGATCTTCTTCGCGATCGTCACCAATGGCCAGATCCTCTCCTCCCAGAACGTCTCCAACATCATCGTGCAGAACGCCTATGTGTTGGTTCTGGCGATCGGCATGCTCTTCGCCATCCTGATGGCCGACATCGACCTGTCGGTCGGCTCGGTCGTGGCTCTGACCGGGGCCGTCGCGGGCGTGGTGACCGTCAACCATGGCATGCCCTGGTGGGCCGGAGTCATCGCCGCCCTGATCACCGGTCTGCTCGTCGGCGTGTGGCAGGGGTTCTGGATCGCCTTCGTCGGCATCCCCGCCTTCATCGTCACCCTCGCCGGCATGCTGATCTTCCGCGGGCTGACCATGATCGTGCTGCACAACCTGTCCATCTCCCCGTTCCCGAGCGGATTCCGGGAGATCTCGTCGGGCTACCTCAATGGATTGCTCGGCGGGTACGGGTACGACGTATTCACGCTGCTGCTTGTCGCCATCGCACTCGCCGCATATGTGTTCTCCGAGGTGCGCAACCGGAGGCGTTCCATCGCCAATGAGATTCCCGTCTCCGCCTCCGGGACCTGGATCGCGCGCATTGTGCTCGTTTGCCTGATCGCCATGGCCTTCGCCTGGAAGATCGGCACCTACAAGGGCACCCCATACGTGCTGATCATCCTGGCGGCACTGATTCTGCTCTACTCCTTCGTCGCCGGGCGCACCGTCATCGGTCGCCAGATCTACGCGATCGGCGGGAACAAGGAGGCGGCGGCCCTGTCCGGCGTCAAGGTGCAGTGGGTCCGCTTCTGGGTGTTCGTCAACAACGGGGTGCTGTGCGCCCTCGCCGGCATCATCTTCACCTCCCGGCTCAACATGGCCGGACCCAAGGCCGGCCAGGGCTTCGAGCTCGACGCCATCGCCGCCTGTTTCATCGGCGGTGCGGCCGTCACCGGCGGTGTGGGCACCGTCGTCGGCGCCATCGTCGGCGGCCTGGTCATGGCCGTGATGAACAACGGCATGTCCCTGCTGGGGGTCGGCATCGACTACCAGCAGGCCATCAAGGGCCTGGTCGTACTCGGCGCCGTCGCCTTCGACCTGCTCAACAAGCGTCGTCCCGTGACC
>NZ_QMIN01000040.1:37292-40885 GCF_003287795.1 Actinomyces sp. Z5 | reverse complement strand
CCCGCGGTGGTAAGCAGGCCGCGCTACCGGGGCGGCGCCGCGGAGTCGCGGATGACCAGGCGGGTGCTCAGCCGCACGGGCGTGGTGGTCAGCATGGGGCGGCCGTGGTGATTGTCAACGATCATGCGGACCGCCTCCTGCCCCATGCGGAACAGCGGCTGACGCACCGTCGTCAGCCGCGGCGCCGCCCAGCCGGCCATTTCCGTGTCGTCGAAGCCGACCACGCTGAAGTCCTCCGGGATACGCAGCCCGGCCTCCCTGGCCGCCTCGTAGATGCCCAGGGCGGTGGTGTCCGAGGCGGCGAAGACCGCGGTCGGGCGCTCGCCCTCCGGCAGCCGCAGCAGCCGACGTCCCTGCTGCAGGCCGGTCTCGTAGGTGAAGGGGCCGGAGGAGATCAGGTTTGCGTGTACGGGCAGTGAGTGCATCTGCAGCGCGGACAGGTACCCCTGGTGGCGTTCGCGGGCGGGTACCGAGTCGTCCGGGCCGCCGACCAGGGCAATGCGCTCGTGGCCGAGCCCGATCAGGTACTCGGTGGCGTCCACGCCCCCGTTCCAGTTGGTCGCGCCGATGGAGGCTATGCCGCGCTCCTGCTCGCCGGAGGGATCGATCATCACCACGGGCAGGCCGATGCGCCTGGCACTGGTGTGCTGCTCGCGGGTGAGCGAGGAGGTCAACACGATCAGGCCGAGGTAGTCGGTGGCCTTCAGCAGTGTGAACCACTCCGGTTCGAAGGGCACCGGGTGCGCGCGCTCGGCCGGGGTGGGCGTGTAGGTGGTGTGCAGGGCGACCCCGGCGTCGAGCGCGGCGGTCGCGGCCCCCTTGAGCACTTCAATGGTGTAGGCGGTGGCGAGGTCGTCGGAGACGATCGCGATCGGCGGGTAGGTGCGGGCCGGCGTCGTCTCCGGGCGCACGTAGCCCAGATCCTCGCTGGCGGCCAGGACGCGCTCCCGTGTCGCCGCAGACACATCAGCGCGGTTGTTCAGCGCCTTGGAGGCGGCCGACTTGGAAACGCCGGCCGCCGCAGCGACGTCGTCCAGGGTCACTCGCTGCCGAGATTCCACGTCTTCTCCCCTCAGGACCCGCCGGGCCCGTGTGCTTCCAGGAGGTTAACAGGACTATTCGAGGTTCTGATGCAGTGCGGCGAGCCAGGCCACCTGCTCGCGCCACTGGTACGACTCGCCGCCCTCGTGCCCGTTGAAGGGGTAGACGCGGATCTCCGGGCGCGCCGGTGCCGGGACGGCCGCCTGCCCCCATCGGTTGCGGGCGGCGAAGACGGTCGACGGCGGGCAGGTGGTGTCCATCAGCCCGGTGGAGAACAAGGCCGGGCAGGTCGCCCGCGCGCCCAGCAGTGCACCGTCGAAGTAGGCGAGCGTGCGGCGCACCTGTTCCACCTCGTCGCGGTGCACGGCCAGGTAGCCGGCGATATCGGCATAGGGCGGGTCGTCCGTCAGCCCGACCGCGCGGGTGAGCGCACACATGAACGGCACGTCCGGCATGGCGGCAATGACGCGGTGGTTCAGGCCCGCCGCGGCCAGCGTGAGTCCGCCGCCCTGCGAGACGCCGGTGACGGCAATGCGGGAGGCATCCACTTCCGGCAGGACCGCGGCGGCTTCGACGGCGTGGTGGGCGTCCACGAACAGCCGCCGATACAGGTACTCCTCGGGGGACTGCAATCCGTGCGTGGCGAAGCCGGCCGCGGCCGGGCCCGTGCCGTGCGGATCCGGCGTATCACCCCCGGAGCCCCAGTGCGAGCCCTGGCCGCGGGTGTCCATCACCAGGTGGGCGTAGCCGGCGGCCGCCCACGCCAGGTTGTCCTGCGGCAGGCCGCGGCCCCCGCCCATGCCGAGGAACTCGACGACGGCGGGCAGCGGTCCGGACTGGTCGGCCGGGGCGATCAGCCAGGCGCGGATGGGGTCTCCGGCGTAACCGCCGAAGGTGACGTCCTGTACCCGGTGGGTGCGCAGCGGTGTCGTCACGGGGGCGGTGCTGACGCTGGCCGGATCGAAGGGGTTTTGTGCGAGCGTGTGCGCCCAGAAGGCGTCGAAATCGTTCGGCTCGGGCAGTTCGGGGGAGTAGTCCTCCAGCTCCGACGGCGGCAGGTCGAAGTAGGCCATGGCGGCTCCTTGCGGTGGGTGTGGTTGGCGGTGGCGCGTCGGTCGGAGGCCGGCGGTGACCGCAGTTGACAGGATAATGTGCGCAGCTATACTAAATATGCCAGATGGATTCGCGAAATATTTCGATCAGCCTGATCGGACGCAGCCGTACCCGGAGGTTTCAATGATGAAGCTCAGTGCTCACCGCCCCCACCCCACACGTTCCCGCCGTCGCGTCGCCGGAGTGATGGCCGGCGTGCTGACCGCCTCGCTGGCGCTGGCCGCATGCGGCGGGGGATCCGGCGCGGGCGGTGACGACAACACCCTCACGTTGTGGCACAACGCCACTACCGGCCCCGGCTCGGAGTACTGGGAGACGGTAGCAGCCGACTTCGAGGCCTCCCACGAGGGCGTAACCGTCGAGGTGCAGGCCATCCAGAATGAGGACCTGGACGGCAAGCTCCAGACTGCACAGAACGCGGGTGAGGGGCCCGACGTCTTCCTCGCGCGCGGTGGCGGCAAGTTGCGCGACATGGTCGATGCCGGACTCATCCTCGACATCTCGGACATGATCGATGAGACCGTGGCCGCGGACGTCCCCGAGGGCGCTTTCTCCGCGTACATGGTGGATGACGGCATCTACGCCATGCCCACCTCGCTGCAGCCCGGCGGCATCTACTACTCCCAGGACCTGTTCGACGCCGCCGGCATCACCGAGACGCCCACCACCATGGAGGAGCTGTCCGACGCCGTCGCCAAGCTCAAGGACTCCGGCACCTCCCCGATCGCCCTGGGGGCCAAGGACGCCTGGCCGGCCGCCCACTGGTACTACTTCTTCGCCCTGCGCGAGTGCAGCCAGGACGTACTCGAGTCCTCGCTGTCCGAGCTGGACTTCTCCGACCAGTGCTGGGTCGACGCCGGGCAGGACCTGGCCGACTTCGCCGCCACCGAGCCCTTCAACAGCGGCTTCCTGACCACCTCCGCCCAGCAGGGCGCCGGCTCCTCGGCCGGCATGCTGGCCAACCACCAGGCCGCCATGGAACTCATGGGGACCTGGAACGTCGGCGTCATCGCCTCGCTGACCCCCGACGAGGAGCCGCTGCCCGACCTGCGCTGGTTCCCCTTCCCGGCCGTTGAGGGCGGCGAGGGCGACCCCACCGCCATCATGGGCGGCGTCGACGGCTACGCCTGTTCCTCCACCGCCCCGGCCGAGCTGTGTGCCGAGTTCCTCAACTTCTTCATGAGCGAGGAGAAGCAGGAGGCCTACGCCGACGCCTTCGAGACCATCCCCGTCAACGAGAAGGCGCAGGACGTCGTCACCTCCGAGGCGCTGCTGCCGCAGGTGGAGGCCAACAACGACGCCGCCTACTCCCAGGTGTGGCTGGACACCTCCCTGGGACAGAACATCGGCAACGCGCTCAACGTCGCCGTGGTCGACATGCTCGCCGGCAAGGGCGACCCCCAGGGCGTCGTCGACGCCATGACCGCGGCCGCCGCCAA
>NZ_QMIN01000040.1:12968-37022 GCF_003287795.1 Actinomyces sp. Z5 | reverse complement strand
CCGCGGCGCGCCCAGAAGCGTGCTCTGGGTGCGCCGCGGCCAACGCATGAAACGAGACCCTCACATGACAGCTGCAACCGCTACGCTGCCCGCCGGTACGGCGGAACAGGGCAAGCAGCGGGGCCGGAAACGGCGGAGCCCCAACGCCCTGTCCTGGCGGGACCGTATGGAGATCACGGCCCTGTCCGCCCCCGCCGTCATCCTGTTCATCACCTTCGTCATCCTGCCGGTGATCATGGCCGCCTACTACGGCTTCTTCAAATGGAAGGGCTTCGGCGTCCCCACCAACTTCGTCGGCTTTGACAACTATCGCACCATCCTCACCGACCCCGAGTTCCACAACGTGCTGCGCCACAACGCCATCGTTGTGGTCGGCTCACTCGCCCTGCAGGGGCCCTTCGCCCTGCTGCTGGCGCTGCTGCTGAACAAGAAGATGCGTGGGCAGTCGCTGATCCGCGTGCTGATCTTCATCCCCTACGTCATTTCCGAGGTTATCGCCGGCACCGCCTGGGGCCTGATCCTGCAGACCGACGGCGCCATGAACGGACTGCTGCGCAAGCTCGGGCTCAGCGCCCTCGTCAATGACTGGATCTCCGACCCCAAGACCGCCCTGACCGTCCTGCTGTTCATCCTGACCTGGAAGTACGCCGGCTTCGCCGTCATCATCTTCCTGGCCGGTATGCAGGGCATTCCCGAGGAACTGACCGAGGCCGCCAAGGTCGACGGCGCCTCCTACTGGCAGATCCAGCGCAAGATCACCATTCCGCTGCTGGGCCCGACCATGCGCATGTGGGGCTTCCTGTCGATCATCGGTTCCCTACAGCTGTTCGACCTGGTCTACATCATCTGGGGCCAGTACATCTCCTCCACCGCGGGTACTTCCACGATGGCGACCTACATGGTGGTCAACGGGCGTATGAGCGGCAACTACGGCTACGGGAACGCCGTCGCCGTCGTGCTGTTCTTGATCTCCCTGGTGATCGCCCTGACCTATCAACGATTCGTCCTGCGCCGTGACACCGAGGGCGCACTGACCGGGAGCAGCCGATGACCGCCGCCGCATCCTCCATCAAGCCTCTCGACCCCGCCGCGCCCGCGCCGGCCAGTGCGCGCCGCCGCGTCCGCTCCGCCAAGGCCAAGCCCGCCTGGGCCAGCCCCGTGGTCTACCTGGTGGCCGCGCTGGTGATTGCGGCCCTGCTCGCCCCGGTCGCCTACGTGATCCTCGGCGGCTTCCGCAACAACTCGCAGATCACCTCCGATCCCGCCGGCCTGCCCGATCCCTGGGTGGTCGACAACTACCGCGTGGTGCTGACCTCCTCCGGATTCTGGCAGCAGGTCGGCAACTCCACCATCACCGCCGCCTGCGCCACCATCGGCACCGTGACGCTCGGGCTCATGGTCAGCTTCGTGATCGCGCGCTACCCCTTCAAGGGCGGCAACGCCCTGTACATGCTGTTCGCGGCCGGGCTCATGTTCCCCATGACCGTGGCCATCACGCCCCTGTACATCCTGATCAAGAACCTGGGCATGATGAACTCCCTGGCCGGCATCATCATCCCCGGCATCGCCTTCGCGCTGCCGCAGACCGTCATCATTCTGGTGCCCTTCCTGCGGGCCATCCCGAAGGAGCTGGAGGAGGCCGCCTCCCTGGACGGCTGCGGGCGCATGGGCTTCTTCTGGCGGGTGGTCGTACCCCTGTCCGCGCCCGGCGTGGTCACCACCGGAATCCTCACCTTCGTCGGCTCCTGGAACTCCTACATGCTGCCGCTGTTCATCCTGACCGACCACGCGAAGTACACCCTCCCGCTGGGGGTTCAGGCCTTCGCCTCCGAGCACTCGGTCAACACCGCGCAGGTCCTGGCATTCACCTCCCTGTCCATGATCCCCGCCCTCGTGGTCTTCAGCCTGTTCGAGCGGCGCATCGTCGGCGGCCTGACCGGCGCCGTCAAGGGCTGACCCAAGGCCGACCGCCAACCACCGCAACCTGGAGCCAACCGTGAACACCTGGAACGACACCTCCCTGCCTGCCGACCAGCGGGCCGCAGCCCTGCTTTCGGTCATGAGCCGACAGGAGAAGATCCACCAGCTCGCCTCCTTCTGGGAGCGCGACGAGGAAGAGGCCGTGCCCGCACCGGAGCCGGTCGACGTCGGTGACCACGACGACGAGGCGGCCGCATCCGAGGCCGCTCACCAAGTCGCCCCCATGGAGGACGCGTTCAAGGTCGGACGCCAGGGCTGGGAGGAGAGCGTCGACGGCGGATTGGGCCACCTGACCCGCATCTACGGCACGGACCCCGTCAGCGTCGCCGACGGAGCGGCCAAGCTGGCGCGTCTGCAGCGCGACATCGTCTCCCGCAACGCCTTCGGCATCCCGGCCATCGCTCACGAGGAGTGCCTGACCGGTTTCACGGCGCTGGGGGCGACCGTATACCCGGCCGCCATCGCCTGGGGCGCCACCTGGCGGCCCGCACTCGTGGAACAGATGGCCGGCCGCATCGGTGCCGACCTGCGCGCCGTCGGCGTGCACCAGGGCCTGGCCCCGCTGCTCGACGTCGTGCGCGACTACCGGTGGGGGCGCGTGGAGGAGACCTGCGGCGAGGACCCGTACCTGGTGGGCACGCTCGGCACCGCCTACGTGCGCGGCCTGCAGGCCCAGGGGGTGCACGCCACCCTCAAGCACTTCGTCGCCTACCCGGCATCAAAGGCCGGCCGCAATCACGCCCCGGTGTCCATGGGCCAGCGCGAACTGGAGGACGTCATGCTGCCGCCCTTCGAGATGGCGGTGCGTGAGGGCGGCGTCGCCTCCGTCATGAACTCCTACTCCGACATCGACGGCGAACCGGTGGCCGCCTCCCGGCACCTGCTCACACAGGTGCTGCGCGAGCGCTGGGGCTTCACCGGCACCGTGGTCTCCGACTACTGGTCGGTGCGCTTTCTTCAGGCCATGCACCACGTGGCCGGGGACTACGCCCACGCCGCCGCGCTGGCGGTACGCGCCGGGCTGGACGTGGAGCTGCCGGAGACCACCTGCTACTCCCACCTCGAGGCGGCGCTGGACGCCGGCCTGCTCACCGAGGCCGAACTCGACACCGCCGTCGTCCGGGTCCTGACCCAGAAGGCCCGGCTGGGCCTGCTAGACGCCGACTGGGAGCCGACCGCCGGCGTCGATGCGGGCCGCGACCTCGACTCTCCCGGCAACCGGGCGGTGGCCCGCGCCCTGGCGGAGGAGTCGGTGATTCTGCTGAAGAACGACGGCGTGCTGCCGCTCGCCCCCGACGCGAGCCTGGCCGTGTCCGGCCCGGTGTGGGAGGACGTGCGCTCCTTCCTGGGCTGCTACTCCTTCCCCAACCACGTGCTCAGCCGCGACGGCGGCCGCACCACCGGGCTGGAGATCCGCGACCTGCCCGACGCGCTGCGCGCCGCCCGCCCCGGTGGGGCCACCTTCCACCGGGGTGTCGGCTTCATCGACGGGCGCGCCGATGACTTCGGTGCCGCCGTCGACGCCGCCGCGGCCGCCGACGTGGCCGTGGTCACTCTCGGTGACATCGCCGGGCTCTTCGGCGGGGGCACCTCCGGGGAGGGCTGCGACGTCGTCGACCTGGGCCTGCCCGGACGCCAGGGGGAGCTGCTGGAGGCGGTGCTGGCAACCGGCACCCCAACCGTGCTGGTGCTGGTCACCGGGCGCCCCTACGCGCTGGGGGAGTATGCCGACCGCTGCGCCGCCATCGTGCAGGCCTTCATGCCGGGCGTGGAGGGCGCCGATGCCATCGCCGGCGTGCTCACCGGCACGATCAACCCCTCCGGGCGGTTGCCCGTCGCCATTCCCAATGGTCGCGGCGGCCAGCCGGGCACCTACCTGGCGGCGCCGCTCGCCTGGCACGCCGACGGCATCTCCAACCTGGACCCCACCCCGCTGTATCCATTCGGCTACGGGCTCAGCTACTCGACCTTCGCCCTCACCGACCCCGCCGTCTCCGCCACCCGGATGGACGCGGACGGCCAGGTCGACTACACGGTCACGATCACCAACAACTCCGACCGCGCCGGCGCCGAGGTCGTCCAGTTGTACCTGTCCGACCCGGTGGCCGAGGTGGTGCGCCCGCTGAAGACCCTCATCGGCTTCGCCAAGGTCGACCTGGAGGCGGGGGAGTCCAAGCGGGTCACCTTCACCGTGCACGCCGACCGCACCTCCTTCACCGGCGTCGACTATCGGCGCATTGTCGAACCCGGTCAGATCCTGCTCGCCGCCGGCACCAGCAGCGAGGACCGGCTGGAGGAGCTCGCCGTCGAAATCACCGGGCAGCGCCGCGTGGTCGATGAGGGCCGCGTGCTCACCACCCCCGTGGTCGTGGCGTCGGCATGAGGGCCGGGGCGGCGCGGGCTCCACTGATTAACCAAACCGAACAACTCTTCACGGAGGTTTCAAAGATGAAGCTGTCTGTTAGGCATAGGCGGGGTCTTGGCGTCGTCGGAGTGCTCACCGCCTCGCTTGCCCTCGCCGCATGCGGCGCGAATTCGGCCAACGGCGGTGACGAGGTCACACTGACCTTCTGGAACAACTCCACCACTCCCGCCTGGGCTGCTTATTGGGAGGAGGTCACGGCCGACTTCGAGGCCTCCCACGAGGGCGTCACCATCGACGTGGTGGCGATCTCCAACGAGGACATCGATGGCAAGCTGCAGACGGCGCTGGCCGGCGGACAGGCCCCGGACCTGTTCGTCCAGCGCGGCGGCGGCAAGATGGCCGACATGGTCGAGGCGGGGCAGCTGCTCGACATCACGGATCTGGTGGAGCCAGAGGTACGCGAGTCGGTGGCTGAGGGTACCTTTGCGCCCTACACCATCGATGGCTCCTTGTATGCGATGCCCACTTCCTTCCAACCGGAGGGGATTTACTACTCGCAGGAACTGTTCGACGCCGCGGGCATCACCGAGGCACCCACCACCATGGAGGAGTTGTCCGACGCGGTGACCAAGCTGAAGGACTCCGGCACCTCCCCGATCGCCCTGGGGGCCAAGGACGCCTGGCCCGCTGCCCATTGGTACTACCAGTTCGTGCTGCGCGAGTGCAGTCAGGAAACGCTGGAGTCCTCGCTGGCGGAGTTGGACTTCTCCGACCAGTGCTGGGTTGATGCCGGGCAGGACCTGGCCGACTTCGCCGCCACCGAGCCCTTCAACAGCGGCTTCCTGACCACTTCCGCCCAGCAGGGCGCGGGTTCGTCCGCGGGGTTGGTGGCCAACCACCAGGCCGCCATGGAGCTCATGGGGACCTGGGATGTGGGCGTCATCGCCTCGTTGACCCCGGATGAACAGCCGCTGGAGGACTTGGCCTGGTTCCCCTTCCCGGCCGTTGATGGTGGCGAGGGCGACCCCACCGCCATCATGGGTGGCGTCGATGGCTACTCCTGTTCTGCTACGGCCCCGGCCGAGCTGTGCGCCGAGTTCCTCAACTTCATCATGACCAAGGACAACCAGGAGGCCTACGCCGACGCCTTCGACATGCTGCCCGCCAACCAGGACGCCCAGGGGGTAATCGCGACGGGCCCCCTGGCCGACGCCATGCAGGCGGGCAACGACGCCGCCTACTCCCAGGTGTGGCTGGACACCTCCCTGGGACAGAACGTCGGCAACGCGCTCAACGTCGCCGTGGTCGACATGCTGGCGGGCAAGGGCGACGCCCAGGGCATCGTGGATGCCATGGCGGCCGCGGCCGCCAAGGAGTGAGGAGGCCGGGCGCGGGCTTGTGCGCGGCGGCTCCCGTCCGGTCTGATGCCGCTCCGCTCAGTGGCGGGGCGCGGGTCCTGTCGACGAACGCACGACCAGGGTCGTGGCGAGCTCGATGTTCTGCGCCGGCGCGTGCGGATCCTCGGAGAGGTCAATGACCATGCGCGTGGCCTCCTGCGCCATCTCGATCAGGGGCTGGTGGACGGTGGTCATGGGGGGCGAGACCCACTGACACAGGTCCACGTCGTCGAAGCCGATGACGGAGATGTCTTTGGGGATGGCCAAGCCGGCGTCCTTGATCGCCCGGTAGCTGCCGTAGGCCTGCTCGTCGGAGCCGTTGAGGATTGCCGTCGGCGGGTTGTCCAGGGCGAGGAGCCGCGGCGTGAGCCGGTAGCCGCCCTCGAACAGGGAGTTGCCGGCGACGACGAGCTCGGGGTCGTAGGGGATCTGGTGGCGGCTGAGGACGGAGCGGTAGGCGTCAAGGCGGTCCTGGTGAGAGACGAGGTCCATCGGGCCGGTTATGTAGGCGATCCGGCGGTGACCGAGGGAGATCAGATGCTCTGTGGCGTCCCGCGAGCCCGCCCAGTCCGTGGCCGCGACGGTGGGGACATCATGGCGCTGGTGTCCTGACGGGTTGAGAAGGACCACCGGCATCTTCAGCTGGCGCATCTTGCGCTCGGTCACCTCGAGCAGTTCCGAGACGACGACGACCACTCCTGCGGAGCCGCGGGTGACCAGATGATCCACCCAGTGGGCTCCCCCAACGGGAGATCCGTGGGTCGCGGTGACCACGAGGTCCTTTCCTCTGCGGGCGGCCTCGGCCTGGGCGCCGGTGAGCAGCGCGGATGCCCACTGCGTGTCGAGCCCGGAGATCACGAAGTCGACCAGATGGCTCGGAGTCGGACGGGTGGTGCGGCGCGGCTTGTAGCCGAGCGCCGACGCGAGCGCCTCGACCTCGCGGCGCGTCGTCTCTGAAACGCCGGGGCGGCCGTTGAGCACTTTCGAGACCGTCGGGACCGAGACCCCGGCCTGCCGGGCGATGGAGGCGATCGTGACCCGCTGACTCACCGTCGGGGCTCCTCTCTTGACAGGTCCAGCCGATGGAACTAGATTAGCGAGCCACGAAAGGTTAAAGAAACTTCCGTGGCACTCGAAGGTGTGTGCAACCCTTCTTGGGGACAATGAGCATGCTAGGAGGAAGGTGCAATGATGCACGACTCGCGAAACTTTCTCATGACTCGTCGATCCTTCGGCGGTCTAGCCGCGGCTATCGCCATCGCTGCCGGCATCGGCGCGTGCGGCGGCGGGCAGGAGCAGCAGGGTTCGGCCACGGCCGGTGACATCACCTGGTGGGGCTGGACGCCGGACGCCGCCAACGCGGCTAAGATCATCGAGGCCTTCAACCAGGAGTTCCCCGATATTCACGTCGAGTTCGTCTCCAAGCCGATCGACTCCTACGACTCCGTGCTCAGCCCCGCAATCACCTCCAAGGACGGACCGGACGTCTTCAACGTCGCTCCTGGCTCTGCCAATGGCGGAGTCCAGACCTTCGAGGCCGGCGCCATCGACCTTACGGAGGCGGTCACCGCGGCGCTGGGCGACGACTGGAGGAGCAGGCTCGCCGCGATCGGGGTTGACGGACTCACCGTCGGCGACAAGCTGGTCGGCCTGTCCGCCGGCGCCGTGTACTCCGGCGGCCTGTGGGTCAACCAGGACCTCTTCGACGAGCACGGCCTCAAGCATCCGACCACTTTGGCGGAATGGAAGTCGGCCTGCGAGGCCTTCCGAGCGGCGGGTGTCGGCGGCTTCGTTCAGGGTGCCGGTCAGCACGCCTTCGACATGGACACCTTCGAGGCGATCATGGAGAACATCAGGCCGGGCTCATATGTGGCGGCTGCGAAGGGGGAGATCCCGTTCAGCGACCCGATCTTCACCCAGGGCCTCGAGATTTGGCAGAGCCTCTTCGATGAGGGGATCATGCAGGAGGGTGCGATCGGGCTCCAGCAGTACCCTGACGCCAACAACATGTTCATGTCCGGCAAGTACGCCATGATCATGATGGGGTCCTGGTACACGCAGTACGCGGTCAAGGACGCGATGGTGGCGGCCATGGAGGCCGCCGGGGTGTCCAACCCGGAGCCGTTCACGATCCTTCCGATCGACTTCCCGGACGTCGCGGGCACGGGCAATATCGGCGGCTACTTCGGTGACGCGGATTACGGTGTTGCCGTCAGCGGCATGTCTCAGCAGCAGGCCGCGGCCACGACATTCGTCACCTGGTTGGCCGCCTCAAGTGCCGGTCAGCAGGCGATCGCCGACACTCTCAATGACATCCCCGCGCTTGAGGGAGTCACCCCCGACTGGGACGCCATCGACCTGGTCGACCCCGAGGTGCAGAGGGAGCCCCTGCAGACGTACACGGAGCAGGCCGGCGGCAGCAGTGTCACGCGTTTCGCCGACGTCAGCGCGGATCTCAACAGCGCCTACCGGGACGGTCTGATCGGCCTCATCGCGGGGACGGTCACGATCGAGGAAGTGCTGTCCGCGCTACAGGCGGTTGTGGACTCGGAGAGGTGAGCGCAATGCCTGAGTTGCTTCCACAGCGGTCTTCCCACGATGCGGCAGCGACGAGTGGAGAACCGCTATGACGGTCGTACGCCCCGCCCGGGCAAGGCGTGCTACCGGGACCGAGGTCGCGGCGCGGCGTGGCATCGACATGCAGTCATGGGGCCTGCCCTGGATCCTGCCCGCGGCCGTCCTGGTCATCGGGCTCGTCTACTTCGCGATCGGGTACACGGGCTTCGTCTCTACGCTCGACTGGAACGGTTTCATCCTCTCCGCACCCGACTTCATAGGTGCGGGGAACTATGCCGAGCTCGTCGGCGACAACGTCTTCTGGGGATCCCTGTGGCACACCCTGTACTTCTTCATCATCACCTTCACCGTGCAGACGGCCGTGGGGTTCATTCTGGCGGCGCTGCTGCATTCCCGGGTCCGCCTGGGTGCGGTGTACAAGGTGATCATTTTCGTGCCGACCGTCTTGGCCCCCGCGACCATGGCCCCGGTCTTCCGTCAGATCTTCGACGCCGATGGACAGCTCAACTGGCTCCTGCAGCACGTCGGGCTCGGCTCGCTGAGCCAGCCCTGGCTCGCCTCCCCGTCCACCGCGATGGGGGTGGTCATGGTGGTCACCGTCTGGCAGTGGACCGGCATGACCTTCATCCTCTACTACGCGGCGATGAGTCAGATCGACTCCGAGATACTCGAGGCCGCAAGGATCGACGGTGCCGGAGGCGTGCGAACCATGCGCTCGATCATCTGGCCGATGTGCAGGGGAACCACCGGCGCGCTGGCCATTCTCGGCCTCATCGGCGCCCTGAAGACCTTTGACGTGCCCTACCTCGTGACCAAGGGTGGGCCGAACCACGGCACCGAGTTCCTCGGCACTTACATCTACCACACCATGGTGCAGGAGAAGCACTTCGGATATGCGGCCGCCGTCGCGGTGATCCTGCTTGTCCTCGCCATTGTCGGCGGAGTCGCCTCCAGCGTCCGCAGCAGAAAGGGGGCGAACTGACATGTTCGACTCTCGTAGCCGACGCTCCAGGGTTCTGATCCAGGCGCTAGCCACGGTCTTGACCGTCCCCTTCCTGCTCCCGCTGCTGGCGATGGTGCAGGGATCGTTCGCGGGCCGTGGAATCGGTAACTACCAGAAGGTCTTCGCAACCGGCGTCGTGCCGATTTACTTCAGGAACAGCGCCATCATCGCCGTCAGCGTGGTCGTGATCGTCTACGTGGTCACAATGCTCGCCGCCTTCGGTTTCTCCAAGCTCAGGTTCCGCGGCAAGGAGATCTGGTTCTGGGCGCTGCTGGCGGCGCTGACGATGCCCGAGGCCGTCCTGCTCACGCCGCTGTTCGTCATGGCCTCACGATTCGACCTCTACAACGAGTATGCGGCGGTCATTCTGCCTCTCGCGGCGCTGCAGACGCCCTTTACGGTCCTGCTCGCCCGCAATTACGTGGGCGGCATCCCCAACGAGCTCATGGAGGCGGGCAAAGTCGACGGAGCCAGCATCCTGCAGGTCTTCCGCCACGTCATCCTTCCACTGACACGGCCCATTGCCGCGACGATCGTCGTACTGACCTTCATCAACTCCTGGAACTCATATCTTCTGCCGATGCTCATGCTCAATGATCCGGGCAAACAGGTAGTCACGCTCCTGCCCTCGTTCTTCACAAGCCAGTACACCAACGACCAGACCGGAGTGCTCGCGGCTGCCGTAATCACGGCCGTACCCGCCATCGTCGCCTACCTGTCCGCCCAGAAGTACTTCGAGCGGGGCATGGCGGCCGGCGCACTCAAGTAGCGGTCTCCTCATTGTCACAACCACCCAGGGCGCTGCTTCGCCCGCTGACACGAAAGCCGAGCAGTATGACAACATCATCGCCTCCCATCCGCTTCGCCATCATCGGGGCCGGGTGGAGATCGGAGTTCTTCCTCCGTATTGCCGCCACAGTCCCCGAAGTCTTGAACTGCACCGCGGTACTGGCTCGCTCTGAGCCCTCCCGCTCCCGTATTCGCGACGGCTGGGACGTGCCGGTTGTCCCCGCAGTGGAGGATCTGCTCGCCACCGATCCGGAGTTCGTGATCGCTTGCGTCTCCTGGTCCTCGATGCCCGAGGTCGTCCGCGACCTCGTCGCCCGCGGCGTCAAGGTCCTCGCCGAGACCCCTCCGGCACCGGACCTGGAGGGGCTACGGGCGCTATGGCACGACGTCGGGTCTACGGGCCTCGTCCAGGTCGCAGAGCAGTACCTGCGCATGCCCGGCCACGCGAGCCGCAAGGCCGTCGTGGACCGGGGTGTGATCGGGGCCCCGACCTTCGTGGAGGTCGCCTCAACCCATATGTACCACTCGATGTCTCTTATCAGGAGCTTCCTCGGCCTCGACATGGAGGAGGCGGTGGTCAACGCGCACCGGTTCACGGCGCCGCTGGTCGATCCGCTGTCCTTCTCCGGGTGGGAGGCTAATCCGCAGCCCAAGGAGGCGGCCACCACCATCGCCACACTCGACTTCGGCGACGGACGCTGCGGCCTGTACCTGTTCACCGACAACCAGTGGTGGAACCCCCTGCTGTCGCGGAGGATCCTGGTGCGTGGCGGGAAGGGGGAGATTGTCGACGACAGTGTCGTGCGCCTGACAGATGAGGGCGTTGTCTCGTCTCCTCTGAGCTACAGACGGCTTGGAGTCGACATGAACCTCGAAGGCAACGAGCTCGCCACAGTCGCCTTCGACGGGCAGATCGTCTACCGCAATCCCTGGCCGGGAAGCCGCTTCTCGGAGGACGACATCGCCGTCGCCTCCTTCCTCCTCGAGGTCGGCGCGTGGGCGCGTGGTGAGGCCCCGGAGCCCTACCCGCTTGCCGAGGCATGCCAGGACCACTACCTCGCCCTGGCCATTGAGGAGTCCATCCAGAGGGGACGCAATGTTCGCGCAGTCAAGGAGGTGTGGGCCTGATGCCCGAACGCAGATTAGAAGGTCAACTCGCACTCGTCACCGGCGCCACCGCCGGCATCGGATTCGGCGTTGCCCGGCGTCTGATCGCGGAGGGCGCGGACGTCGTCGTAACCGGACGCCGCAGCGACATGCTCGCTCGGGCGCGCCGGGAACTCGGCGAGCACTGCCTGACCGTGCAGGGCGATGCCTCGAGCATGGAAGACCTCGACCGCCTCATGGGGCGTATCGCGGCGCTCGGGCGCCCGCTCGACGTCATCGTCGCCAATGCGGGCGGCGGTGGTGACCGGCCGCTGGCCGAGATGGACGAGGACACCTACGACCGGGTCATGGACCTGAACGTCAAGAGCGCCTACTTCACCGTCCGCAAGGCCCTGCCCCTCCTGCGGGACGGCGCGCGGGTAGTCCTGCTGTCCTCCATCTCCGGGTCCAACGGCGACCCCGGACACTCGGTGTACAACGCCTCCAAGGCCGCCGTGCGCTCGCTCGCGCGCACCTTCACCGCCGAGCTGCGTGAGCGACGCATCCGGGTCAACGCGGCCAGCCCGGGCCCAACCATGTCCGAGGGCTTCGCCGCCTTCGTCGGCGGGCAGGAGGCTATCGACCGGATCACGAGCATGGTGCCCGTGGGCCACATCGCCTCGATCGATGAGACCGCCGCCGCGATCGTCTTCCTCGCCGCCGAGGACTCCGCCTACGTGGCCGGCGCGGAGCTGGTCATCGACGGCGGCATGAGCCAGATCTAAGACCCCACTGCGAATCCACCACTGTTTCCGCACACGATGAGTCTGCGCACGCGGACTCGCTACCACAGGAGCAAGCCTTGAACCACGTAAGCACCGTAACCGTCCCACCAGCCATGCGCCACCGCCTGTCCGAGCGCGTCATTGCCGTCACCGGCCCCGACGGGGCGCCGCTGGCGGAGACCGACGTCGTCGTCGAGCAGACCCGGCACGAGCTGGGAATCGGCAACATCGGCTTCGACTTCGTCGCCGTCGCCAACGGGGAGGAGTCCAACGCGGACAGCCTGTTCGGCGGGGCCCGGCCCGAGCTGGCCGAGACCTTGACGGACCGCTTCTTCGACCTGTTCAACGTCACCACCCTGCCCTTCTACTGGCGCTCATTCGAGCCGGAGGAGGGGCATCCGCACACCGAGCGGCTGGCGAATGCGGCCCGCTGGATCCGCGCCCACGGTGCCGATGTCAAGGGACACCCGCTGGCCTGGCACACGCTCGCCCCGCAGTGGCTGCTGGGACGCGACCCGGAAGAGGTCGAGCGCATCCTGCGTGCTCGCATCACCCGCGAGGCGAGTGGCTTCCGCGGCCTGGTGGACACCTGGGACGCCATCAACGAGGTGGTGATCATGCCGGAGTTCACCGCCGAGGACAACGCCATCACCCCGCTCGCCCAGCGCCTCGGCCGCGTGGGCATCGTGCGGCTCGCCTTCGAGACCGCCCGCGCCGCCAACCCCGACGCCTTCCTGCTGCTCAACGACTTCAATATGAGCGAGAAGTACGTCCAGCTGATCGAGGACTGCCTGGAGGCGGGGGTGAGGATCGACGCGATCGGCTTGCAGTCACACATGCACCAGGGGTACTGGGGCGAGGAGCGCACCCAGGAGGTGCTCGAGCGTTTCAGCCGCTTCGGCCTGCCGCTGCACTTCACCGAGACCACACTGGTCTCCGGCCACCTCATGCCGCCCGAGATCGTGGACCTGAACGACTACCAGATTCCGCACTGGCCCAGCACACCGGAGGGGGAGGAGCGCCAGGCCGATGAGATCCGCCGCCACTACACCACGCTCGCCTCCCACCCCGCGGTCGCGGCGATCACCTACTGGGGCTTCACCGACGATGGGGCCTGGCTGGGCGCCCCGGTCGGCTTCGCCCGCGCCGACGGCACCTTGAAGCCCAGCTACGCGGCCCTGCACGACCTGGTCAAGGGCCAGTGGTGGACGCCGCCTACGACGGTGCGCACCGACGCCGACGGGAAACTGCGCCTGTCCGGCTTCCGCGGCACCTATCGGGTCACTGCCGCCGACCGCAGCGGCGAGGTGAAGCTCGATGCGGCGGCGGACCAGGCGGAGACGAGAGTCGGCCTGCGGAAATAGGACGCCCTCATCGTGTGGGCCGTGCTCTTTGCACGCAAAGGCCGTGTCCGGAACCTAAGCCTATCGGGACTTTTTGGCGCAATCTAGCCAATCGCGGGATTTGGGCCCGGATGGGTGGCGAGGCTCCGGTGTGCAACGAGGGGTCCGTTGCACACCGGAGCTCTCTGAGCGGTTCGCGATAGTAGGGTAAACCCGCACAATTCCGCCAATTCGGGCTTCAGCGTCCAGCCTGAAGCGTGCAACGCCGCCCCGGCGACCTATTCGACTCAGCCGCGGTTGGCGAAGCGCTCCAGGAGCATGGCGTCCCCACCGACCACGAGCACGTCGTCGGGGGAGACCAGGGTGGCGGGGGTCGCGTACTCGAAGGCCTCACCCGGGCTCATCAGACCGAAGACGGTCACCCCGTAGCGGGAGCGGATCTTGGACTCGCCGATGGTGAAGCCGTGCAGTTCGACGGGCGGGCGCATCTTGACGATGGTGAAGCCGCCCTTCTCCATCTCGATGTAGTCCAGCATACGGCCGGATACCAGGTGGGCGGCGCGCTGCCCGGCGTCGAACTCCGGGTAGACCACGTGGTGGGCGCCGATGCGCCGCAGGATGCGGCCGTGCGCGCGGGAGACGGCCTTCGCCCAGATCTGCGGGGTCTCCAGGTCCACCAGGTTGCCGGTGATCAGCACACTGGCCTCCAGTGAGGTGGCCACGCCCACCACCGCGGTGCCGAACTCGGTGGCGCCCAGCTGCTCCAGGGCCTCCATGTCGGTGGCGTCCGCCTCCACCAGCGGGATGCGTCCGGTCCACTGGCGCACGATGACGGGATCCCGTTCGACGGCGAGGACCTCCCTGCCCAGGCGGTCCAGAGTGGCGGCCATGGCCGAGCCGAAGCGGCCGAGCCCGATCACCAGGGTCGAGTCGTTGTAGGCGGAGCGGTCAGGCATGAGTCCTCAATGGCGATGTGTGGATACTCACCGAATGATAGCGAGCGTTGCCCGGAGAACGTCACCGAGCGGGTACTGCCCCCAACGGTAGTCCCCTCCGCTGAGCCCGGTTGCTGGTACAGGCAACGTGATCAAGATTGCTCAGGAACCGCTCAGAATGACGTTGGGTCGCGGTAGCATCACGGTGTTGCGCGTGATTGGTCCGTTGGACCTCTAGGAGATGACTGCGTGAGCACCGGAAGTCTGAACATAAACCCCGAGACCCTCGATCATGCGGCTGGAACGCTTGATGATGTTGCCGGTGACCTTGAGGATGCCTCCTTTCCAGCCGACCCCGATGTGGGCCGCTCGTCGTCCGCGGTGTCAACGGCGCTGAGTCGGCTGTCCTCCAAGACCTCGGGTGCGGCCTCCTCACTGCGCAGCACGGCCAGCGGCCTGAGGACGACCGCCTCGGACTTTCGCAACACGGACCAGGACGCCGCCTCGGCTACTCCCTCGGCCGGTGATAACTGATGTCTCTTGACGCGCGGGTGATCACCGAGCCCTCGGAGGCGTGGAATGCTGCACGGAGCTTGAGCACGATATCGACGACGGTCTCGGACGCCTCCGACGACGTCGCCGCTACACGCAGGACCATTGCCTCCGACTGCTTCAGTGAGTCGACGAATGCAGCGCTGTCGAGGCTGAGTACCCAGGGCGCGGACCTCGACGACGCCTCCACCGATGCCACGTCCCTGTCCAAGGCACTCAACGACTTCGGCTACTCCATGGACTCGGTCAAGACCCGGCTCGCGGACGTGATCGCCGACGCGACGGCCGCTGGACTGACGGTCTCCGGCAGCACCATTCAGGAGCCCGCGGAGGACGACTCCGACGCGGACTACGCCACCAAGAAGGCCGCCTACGACACGCTCTCCTCCACGCTGTCCCTGATTCGTGCCGACGAGTCGACGGCGCACGACACGCTCATCTCGGCCTGTGACTCCCTCAAGAGTGCGGGGGAGTGGCTCCGGGATCAGTTCATCCCCACCTGGGATGCGAGCGGCGTATCCAAGGCGGCAGACATTGCCGACGGTGTTGCGGTTGGTGCTCAATGGGCTGCGATCAGAGCGATTTCCGTGTTCCGGCCCCGCTACCCGAGCTGGCATCCGGGTGCGGGCCGATTCATGTCGGCGGCGGACCGCTCCGAGATGGGGCTGCTGCGAACCCTGTGGGCCAAGGCCAAGACCAGTAACTGGATCAACAAGCCCTACACCCGCGGGACCACCGCGTGGAAGGTACAGCAGTATGCCGGAAAAGCGGCTCGTGTCACCAAGGGCATAGGTGTTGGTGCAGCCATATTCTCTGGCGTTGTTGGTGGGTACGAGCAGTACCAGAAGGACTCGGCCAACCCCTCAATGGGCGAGGGCAAGAAACTCGTGCGTGCCGGAACGCAGGCAGTTACGCAGGGTGGCCTGGGATACGGTGGGGCTTGGCTGGGAGCTCAAGCCGGGATGGCGATCGGTGCTCTTGGAGGTCCGGTCGGTATCGCCGTGGGCGGTATTGTCGGCGGTGCGATCGGAGGAATCGCAGGATCCGCTGTGGGTAAGGCGGCGGGAGATTTGATCAACAAGGGTGTCAGTAAGCTGTTTCACTGGTGACGGTAGGGCTAGCGGGAGGTGTGACTTGTGGTGAAGGCAGCTGCGATTTTCTTGTTCGGAGCGGTCCTGCTGGCTCATTGGAGTTTGGCGATGTTCACCGATACGGGGCCCGGTGAGTTTGCGCGGGAGATCAGTACGGAGATGGGAGTCAAGAACAATCTGTCTCTTGTAATGCCCTCCGGCGCATTGACGTTCATTTTCGGTGCGGTGTTTGGTTTTGGGGATCCTGACTCGGTGTTCGAGATTATCTGTGGCTCCATATCGGCGTTCTTCTTGCTGGTCATGTTGGTGGGCTTTCTGCCGATTTCTTTGCCGGCGTGGATGTATCCGGAGTGGCATGTGGAGTGGCGGCGTCGTCGGCGGCGCGAGCGGCTGGCCGGGGAGAACTCCTGGCGTGACACCTCCCGAATGGGGCCTGAAGAGCGGTCCTCGTCTGAGCGTCCGGCCTCGCCGGATGACCTGTAGGGACTTGAGCGGGTTGGACAAGGATATGAGTTGGAGGTGCTGTGCGTGTGGGGTGCTATCGGTGTCTTTCTATTCGGTCTGCTGATCGCTGTGTACTGGGTGTTGGCGATGTTTACCGACACCGGGCCGGGTGAGTTTGCGCGGGAGATCGGCGCGCAGATGGGAGTCAAGAACAATCTGTCTCTTATAGTCCCGTATGGAGGTCTGGCTTTCTTGTGTGCTTCGCCGCTGGGGGTGCCTGCGATAGCGGTCTCGGCATTTGGGATGGTTCTGGGGTTTGTGGGATTCTTCCTCTTGCTGGTCATGTTGGTGGGCTTTCTGCCGATTTCTTTGCCGGCGTGGATGTATCCGGAGTGGCATGTGGAGTGGCGGCGTCGTCGGCGGCGCGAGCGGCTGGCCGGGGAGAACTCCTGGCGTGACACCTCACGGCTGGAGCCCGGTGAGCCCTCCCGCCCGGAAGTCGGGCGCACCAATAACCGCTCCAGTTCGGAGGCTACGCATCCGTCCCCCGACTCTTCAGGAGATGACGCATGACCTCGCGATCGAACCCGGACCTGCCCCAGGAGTTCACGGGCGACGTCGTCAGGATCTCCGCGCCAGCCGGCTGGGCCCAGGTGAACCCCGCAAGTATCCCCGGCATCCCGGACCCTGAGATGGCCCCCGACGACGCGGGACGCGTGGACCTAATCTGCGCCGAGCAGCCGGACAGTCCCCGCTTCGCCGAGAACTGCGTGATCACCGTCGCAGAACTGCCCGGGGGTGCCTCCGGGGAGGACTGGTATCGGGACTCGACAATGCAACTCGTCAACTCCGTGCCGGGCTTCCAATTGATCGACATCACCGAGTGGGAGGCGGTCGGACCCGGCCTGCTGCGCTCAGGCGTCTACATCCAGGACACGGTCTCGGTCACCGCCCTGCAATGGACCTGGGTGAGCGAGACCTCGCGGCGTGGGCTGACCGCGACCTTCTCCTGTGCCACTCGCGACTGCAGTACGGCGGTGGAGCGATTTCTGGCCATGATCGTCACACTTGAGGAGATCTGATGGCGCGGCTGGACACGAGCGGATACACCCCGGTCCTGATCATCGGTGACGCGGAGTGGTTGTCTCTGCGCGCCGTCGCGATGGGTGGGCGCATGCCGAAGGGCCGCGTCGCCAGGCGGCTGCAGCGCAGCGGCATTCTGGATGATCAGGGCATCATGCCGTCGGCGGCTCCCGCACTGCACGGCGTCGCCGGGGCCACCCGGCATCTCGACGTCTACCGCTTCGAACCAACGCGCCCAGGGCGGCGTGCCGAGGCGTGGATAGGTCCACAGCGGGCGACCATCGTCAAGCATGAGCCGGACGGTTATCACGTGTACGGCCTCGACGAATGCGAGGTTCCGTCCGCCTTCGCACAACTACTCGACGTGCAGCCGCGTCACAACATCGACCTGGGGCCGCGGATTCTCCCGCCGTCGGTATACAGCTTCATCGATTCTGGAGACCTGGATGCCCTGACAGAGGAACTCGCCCGTCTGGCGCGTCAGTTGGATCGTGGCGGGGAGCCGGGGCAACTCGGCGGGCCCACGCCGCTCACGGACGGGTTCGCCAGTGGGCAGTGGACGCTTTCGCTCATCTCAACGAGCGTGCCTCGAGATGGAGGTTGGGAAGTCGTTGGCTCCATGACGACCCTGTCCGTGCCCGAATGCCTGTACGAACTGGCACCCAAATCGGTCGCTGAAGCCTTGGACGCTGGTGCTCCGCCCGAAGTGGTCGCCCAGAAGGCGACCTCGAACCTGCCCGAGGAGCTGTTCCTGGAGCACATGACCTCACTTGAGCTGTGGGCGCGCGTGAGTCCCTGGTTCTTCGCCTCCTAACGTGAGCCGTTAGTCCCGGTGCAGCAACGGCTCCTCCCAGGCCAGGATGGTGCGCACCGCCAGCCCCAGGTTACCAACCTGGCAATGGGAGGCACATCCCTCGGCCTCGGTGAATACACGCGTGGTGACTGAGCGGGCGCCCGTGAGACTGCCCGCCTGCCGGGTCAGCTGGGACAGCGGCACGTAGTGGTCCTCTGCTCCGGCGAGCAGTAGCACGTCTGCGCGCACCCCTGGGGACGCTTCACGGGTATGCAGCCGCCCGGCGAAGCGCAGGAACTGTGCCGGGGACCGAGTACCGGTGACCCGCATCCCCTGTTCCAGGCCCCACTGGATGACGGAGCGCCTGCTTGCCAATGCGAGCAGCCGGTCCACCAAAACGCTCGGCAGTCTGGAGAACGCCCGGCCCATGTGCGGCGGTACAGGGGCCACCTGCCGCATGAGGACGTCGAGGAAGTCATCCATCACATCCCAAGCCACGACCCGCTTGACCCGTGTTTCAAAGGCTGCGGCCCGGATCACGAGCTCTCCGCCCAGGGAGAGACCGACCAGGGTCACGTTATTCAGCCCGAAGTGATCCAGAACCGCTGACACCGGCCGCTCCCACCCCGCCACGAGTGGCACCCCTTGTTCCTCCAGCACGCCGCCCTGGCCGGGCCCGTCGAAGGCGATCACACGGTGCCCCCGCCGGGCCACGGCGTCCAGCAGTGGGAACCACTCCTCGATATAGGAGTCGAAGCC
Organism: Actinomyces sp. Z5; assembly: GCF_003287795.1. NCBI lineage: Bacteria > Bacillati > Actinomycetota > Actinomycetes > Actinomycetales > Actinomycetaceae > Actinomyces > Actinomyces sp. Z5. The sequence goes on along the minus strand of NZ_QMIN01000040.1, from coordinate 18,040 downwards.
GCCGCACACCACCCAAGTGCTGCGGGGCTCCTCGCTCGGACCTAGCCTGAGGGCGGGCAGGTCGTATGCGGGCAGAACGGCGCCGTCGCAGGGGATGTCGACGGGATCAAGGCTGAAGCGTTGACGCATGAAGTCCACAAAGCGCTCCCGGATGGGGAATCGACGCGGGTCGCCGCCGCTCATGAAGAACTGGGCGGCGCGCTCATAGACGACGGCGTCGAAGTCCCTGCCCGCGGTCCGGGCGCCGCGCGCCAGATGCAGGTACGCCCCGACCCAGCCGGCATTGGTACGCGGCAGCGGCGACAGTGCGCTGATCTCGTCGATCGCGTGGGGGCCGATCAATTCCGCCCAGCGCAGCGCCTGGAAGGCCTGGTCGGTCTCGGCCGGGAGTGCATGCGCACCCAGGGGCGGGGCGTCAAGGTCGAATGCGTGCGAAGTGTTCAACAGCTCTCCTAATGAAACCGTACGTTGTTGTTTGACGCGGGATGCTAGTGGTCGTCGGAATCCAAGTCAAAACGATCGTTGTTGTATGTGGTGAGGTTGAGTGTGAGGGCGGGGCGCATATCGGCGCGCCATATCCTGTCCCCATGCCTCGCGTCACTCAGTCCTACCGGGATCGCCAGACCGCCCGAATCGTGGCGGCGGCGGAGGTCTGCTTCGCCCGCCGCGGCTTCGACGGCGCCTCCATGGACGAGATCATCGCCGAGGCCGGCATGTCCTCCGCCACCGTCTACCGCTACTTTCCGCAGGGCAAGGAGTCCCTGATCCGGGCGGTCCTCGGGCAGGCGACCGACCCCGTGGTGGAGTGGATGGCGAGGCTGTCTGCGGGTGAGGAGCTCCCGCCGTTCGAGTCCGCCTTTATCGACGCCGTTGAGCAGGCCTGGAGTTACAAAGCCTCGGTCGGCGCCGACTCGGAGGGAGGCGTCCGCGCCGACGCCGGGGCGGAGGGTGCCGGGCGCACGGTGGCCCCCGCCGACCTTCAGGCGACCATCTGGGCGGAGCTGGCGCGCCAACCGGATCTGCGCGCCGCCAATGCCGAGAGCTACGCCCGGGTGCGTTCCGAGACCGCCCGCATCCTCGGGCGCTGGCAGGACCGAGGTGACGTTGCCGGGCACCTCGATCCGGAGGCGGCGGCCGCCGTCGTGCACCATGCCGCCATGGGCCTGCTGGTGCGGAGAATCGTCGTCGGCGAGCCCGGCTGGCACGACGACGTCGTCGCCACCGCGCGCGCACTGGCCGGCATGCTGGGGGCTGAGCGGGCGGCGCGCCTCAGCCGATGAGAGGCCGCTCGGCGGGCATGCGGATCACCCGGCGGCGCTCGCGCAACGCCAGGGCGGAGGCCGCGGTCATGGTGCCCACGCGGCCGATGAACATCAGCACGATGATCACGTACTTGGCGCCGTGCGGCAGGATGGGGGTGATGCCGGTGGACAGGCCCACGGTGGCGAAGGCGCTGATCACCTCGAACAGAATGCGGTCCAGGGTCAGGTCGGTTAGCTGAAGCAGCAGCAGGGACGCCACGCCGACGATGCTCGCCCCGATGAATGCCACGGCCACGCTCAGTCTCACCGTGGACAGGGTGATGCGTCGTCCGAAGGCCTCGATGTCCTGGTCTCCGCGCGCCTCGGCCAGAATCGCCAGCACCAGTACCGCGAAGGTGGACACCTTGATGCCGCCGGCCGTCGACGCCGAGCCGCCGCCCACGAACATGAGCGCGTCCTGAAGCAGCCAGGTGGACTCGTGCATGTGCTCCGGCGCGATCGTCGACAGCCCGGAGGAACGGGCGTTGACGGAGTTGATCAGCGCAGTCAGAATCTTCCCGCCCGTGGACAGTGCTCCGTAGGTATTGGGGTTGTTCCACTCGAAGGCGCCGATGGCCACGGCGGAGAACATGCTGAGGCCGGTGTAGGTGGTCAGGGTCAGTTTGCTGTGCAGGGTCAGCTGCCGGGGACGACGGCGATGGCGCACGACGTCGCGGATCACCGGGAATCCGATGGCCCCCAGGAAGGTGCCCAGCACGATCGGCAGCCCCACCCACCAGTCGCTGGCGTAGGGGGCGAGGCCCTCCGGCATGACCACGAACCCGGCGTTGTTGAAGATTGACAGCGCCATGAAGAACGCGTACCAGGCGGCGTGGCCGAGGTCGAGTCCCAGGGTGAGGAAGCGGGGCAGTAGCACCGCCATGAGCACGGCCTCGACGCCGAAGGCCGTGTAGGCGACGGCGCGCAGCAGCGACATGACGTCGCCCAGGCCGGCCATGTTCTCCGAGGCGGCGAGCATGCGCTGCGTCAGCCCCAGGTGGCGGGACACGGCGAAGGACAGCAACGAGGCCAGCGTCATAATGCCCAGGCCGCCGATGGCGGCACCGACGATGATGACGAGCTGGCCGAAGGGCGACCAGTAGGAGGCCGTATCCACGGTGGTCAAGCCCGTGACGCACACGGCCGACGTCGCGGTGAACAGGGCGTCCACGAAGGGGGCGCGCGTGCCGCTCGCGGTGGCGATCGGCAGGCTGAGCAGGGCGGCGATCCCGGCGACAATGACGGCGAAGACGGTGACCGCCAAGCGTGCCGGGGAGAAACGGGCGATGTGGTCGAAGCGGCTGCGCAGTCCCAGGCGCGCCAGCAGGCCGCGGATACCGCCGGCGTCCTCCTGGGCGGTCAGCTGCCGGGCGAGCTCATCCGGGGCGGCCGGCCGGCTGGGATCCAGGGGCTCGGTCGTCCCCATCAACCCTGCATCCGCCGTCTGCGTGTGCCAGCCGCCCAGGCGGTCCGCATCGCGCGCGACGCCGACGCGTCCGGCCCGGGCTTCCCGGCCCTGCGCGGACGACGACGGCGAGTGGCTGGCTCCGGAGTCGGGACTTGCGGAAGAGGACACGGGGCCATTGTGGGCCATGGCGGCCCGTCCCGGACAGAAGCCGTGCGGTCGCACCCGAGAGGTCGGGCGGTCGCACCCGCCGTCGGTGCGACAAATGTGTGAGATGCGGCGCCCGTGACAAATGAGGGAGGAAACATCCTGTGCGACAGTTGAGACACAGGTTATATTGGTGTTGTTTCAGCGCGCCGACGTCGTGCACCGCCTCGACACCCTCGCGCGTCCACTCCGACCTGACGACAGGACACCAATAGCCATGGCATCGGGCACCTCGACACCCCCTAGCGCCTCGGGCGCCCCCAGCTTCCTTACCGTGGCGGAGGTGGCGGCCATGCTGCGCGTGTCGAAGATGACCGTCTACCGCATGGTCCACTCCGGTGACCTGCCCGCCATGCAGGTCGGACGCTCCTTCCGTGTTCCCGAGCGCGCGGTCCAGGAGTACCTCGCCGCCGGGCTGGGTGACTGGGGACACGAGGACTCCGCCTCAACCGGCTCCTGATAGCCGCTACAATCCCTTAGTCACAGTGTGGTCGGACCCGGTTCGCCTGTCCGACGTCCGGTCGCCAGCTGCCGGCGGGCAAGCCCGCGTGTGCAGGCCGGCACGAACAACAACAAGGAGCCTCAATGGGATCTGTTATCAAGAAGCGCCGCAAGCGCATGGCCAAGAAGAAGCACCGCAAGCTGCTGCGTAAGACGCGTCACCAGCGTCGCAACAAGAAGTGAAGTGACCTGTGCCCGGGGCCTGTTCCCCGGGCGCAGTTGTTATAGGCCGTAAAGCCGGCTGCTCATCCTGCTCCTGCAAACACGACCCGAGCGGAGCCTCCATGTCACTACCCCCAGACGCCGGCCGCTTCGGCCTGAGCGCGCCCGATCCGTTGTCCGGCACCGAGGCGTGCACCACGCCCATGTCCATGCATTCCGACCCCGCCGACTGGCCCGCACCCGTCCCCGCCCTCGCCCGCCCACTGGGATCCGCCGCCGGTTCGACCCCGTGCCTGGCCGAGCTGACCACCCTGCGGGTGGGTGGCCCGGTCGACAGCTACGTCGAGGCCCGCACCGAGGCTGAACTGATCGACGCGGTCCGCCAGGCCGACGCCGCCGGAACCCCCCTGCTGGTGATCGGCGGCGGTTCCAACATCCTGGCCGCCGATGCGGGATTCGCCGGCGTGGTAGTGCGCGACGCCCGCCAGGAGGTCAGCCTGTCCGCGGATGACCGCTGCGGAGGCGTGGAGTTCACCGCCACCGCCGGCACCACCTGGGACGACCTGGTGCGCGAGGCCATCGCCAACCAGTGGGGAGGCTTCGCGCCCCTGTCCGGGATCCCCGGGACCGTCGGCGCCGCCCCGGTGCAGAACATCGGCGCCTACGGCGCGGAGGTAGCCGAACTGCTCGCATCCGTGCGCGCCTGGGATCGGGCCGCCGGCCGCCCCGTCCACCTGCCGCTGGCCCGCCTGCGCCTGAGCTACCGCGACTCCGACCTCAAGCGCTCCCTGACCGACGCCACCATCGGCGGCGGCCGCACCTGGGGGCCCACCGGGCGCTGGGTGGTGCTGTCGGTGACCTTCTCCGTGCGCACCGCCTCCCTGTCCGCCCCCATCGCCTACGCCCAGCTGGCGCGCACCTTGGGGGCCGAGGTGGGCGACCGCGTGGATGCCCGGGCGGTGCGCGACGCCGTGCTGGAACTGCGCCGCTCCAAGGGCATGGTCCTGGACGACGCCGACCATGACACCTGGTCCGCCGGCTCCTTCTTCACCAACCCGATCCTCACCCGCGCCCAGGCCGATGCCCTCCCCGACGACGCCCCCCGCTTCCCGGTCACCGACCACTCCCAGGCGGTGACGGGCACCCGGCAGGCGCCCGTCGTCGAGGGACTGGTGAAGACCTCCGCCGCCTGGCTGATCGACCACGCCGGCTTCGGCAAGGGCTTCGCCCTGCCGGCGGCCGGAGCCGAGCCGACCGCCAGCCTGTCCACCAAGCACGTGCTGGCCCTGACCAACCGGGGCCATGCCCGCGCCGCCGACCTGGCCGGGCTGCGCGACGCCGTCGTCACCGGGGTGCGTGAGCGCTTCGGCGTCACGCTAGTGCCCGAGCCGGTGCACGTAGGCTTCTAGGTCGTGTTGTGTAAGTGCTTGGGTGGCGGTGCGTGGTTGGGTGTCTGTGTGCGTGGCCGTCGACCCGCCGGTTGGACCCTTGTTCCC
>NZ_QMIN01000040.1:0-12690 GCF_003287795.1 Actinomyces sp. Z5 | reverse complement strand
GCCGTAGCCGCCGGTTACAGCGGTCCAACGGGGCGTGGGCGGTCCAACGGGGCGTGGGCGGTCCAACGGGGCGTTGGCGGTCCATCGGGGTGGTGCAAGACCCGCTCGCCCCACTTCGACCGTCGACACCGGGTCCCCTGGCACCGCGGGAACGGCCCTGGGCGCCTGAGCGCGCACAACGATCCTCGCTGAGCACACAACCGGCCCGCCCGGAGGCACCCGCGTCGACAACCCGGCTCGGGACGACGCTCCCGAAGGCGCGAGCGTGCTCCCGAAGGTGACTCTGCGTCCTCAACGGGCGCACGCAGCCCACTCAAGCGGGTGGGTCTCGTAGCCACCAGACACGACGAACTCGCCATCGGCTACCAGACCATCACCCACATCGCCGGCACCGACCCACCACAAACGACTAACACAACACACGACCTAAGCGGGCGGCTCCCGGGCCCCGACCGCCCGCGCACCGCCCGGCCCGCCGGCACGGGCAGGCGGCCCGGGGGTCAGTCGTCCGCCGCCAACCAGGCGTCCACCTGCGCCAGCCACTCCCGCTTGGACGACGGCGACGCCAGCGAGGCCCGGATGGAACCGCGCGCCAACTCCGCCAGTGCGGCGTCGTCGAGCCCCTGGTCCCGGGCGATCTGGTACTGGTCCACCAGCCGGGACTGGAACAACAGCGGGTCGTCCGCGCCCAACGCCACCTGAGCGCCGTGCTCCAGGAGCGCCGGAAGCGGCACGTCGCCCGGCTCCCGGTACACGCCCAGGCACACATTCGACGCCGGGCACACCTCCAGGCTGATGCCCGCCGCCGCCACGGCGTCCAGCAGGTCCGGGTCCTCACTGGTGCGGATGCCGTGCCCCAGCCGGGTCGGCCCCAGCGCGGAGACGACGTCGCGCACGTGCTCGGGGCCCAACAGCTCCCCGCCGTGGGGGAGTGAGGCCAAGCCGGCGCGGCGCGCGATCGCGAAGGCCGGCCCCCAGGAGGTGGTCTCACCCGCCCGCTCGTCGTTGGACAGCCCGAAGCCGACGACGGTGCCCGGTTCGTCCCCCGCGTAGTGCGCGGCCAGGCGTGCCAGTGTGCGTGCCTCCAGCGGGTGACGTATGCGGGAGGCGGCCACGATCACGGCCACCTCGACGCCGGACAGGATGGTGGCCTGCTTGGCGGCGTCGAGGATGATCTCCAGGGCGGGGGTGATGCCCCCGACGAAGGGGGCGTAGGAGGTCGGGTCCACCTGGATCTCCAGGCGCCGCGACCCCTCGGCGGCGTCGTCGAGCGCCGCCTCCAGCACGATGCGGCGCATGATCTCCTCGGTGACCACCAGGTGGCGGGCCGTGTCGTAGGCCCGCTGGAAGCGGAACCAGCCGCGGTGATCGGCGGGCACGTGCAGCGGATCCCCCTCCAGGAATGACGAAGGCAGCCGGGCGTGGGCGGAGGAGGCCAGCTCCACGAGCGTCTCCAGGCGCATGGAGCCCGTGAAGTGCAGATGCAGGTGCGCCTTGGGCAGGGCGGCGAGGTCGCGCATGGCGGGATTGTGCCACCCCCGGCGCCCCTGTCGGCCAACCGTCGCCTCACAGACGCAGCAGTCGGCGGCGCCGTGAGGCAGACTGTGCTCATGAGCACCGTCATGGCCGGACACGAGCCCGAGGAGGTTGCCCTGCTCACCGGCGCGCGCGCCGCCTCCGTGCTGGCCGCGGCGCTCGCCCCCGCCGGGCAGCAGCTGATGAGCTGGGAGGTCCACTCGGTGCACCATCGGCCCGGAGCCGGCGTCTCCGTCGGCTACACCGCCGTCGTTGCCCGCCCGGACGGCAGCCGCGCCACCGAGTACCTGTGCGCCACCACGGCGCGCCTGTCCAACCCGCAGGCCGCCGGCCTGACCCGTGTGGCCCCCACGGGCGGGGACGGGCCGATCGTGCACGTATGGCGGCACCCGGCCGACCCGGAGCTGCCCGCGCTCGCGGTCGCCTGCACCCCCTCCCTGCTCTCCCAGCGGCTGGGGTCCCCGGTGAAGGCCACCATGGTCGCCTACCGGCCCACCCGCCGTGCCGTCGTGCGGGTTACGTACCCCGACACCTCCACCGCCTACGCCAAGGTGCTGCGTCCCAGCCAGACGGCGGCCTTCGCCGAGCGGCACCGTATGCTGCGTGCCGCCGGTGTCCCCGCGCCGGACGTGCTGCGCGACGATGCGGACGGCCTGGTGCTGCTGTCCACCGGCCGGGGTGTGCCACTGTCCGGGCTGCTGTCGCGAGGCATGGACGAGGCCCAGGCGGCCCGCGTGTTCCAGGGGCTGACCGGTCTGCTGGATTCCCTGCCCGCCGCCGCCCTGCAGTTGGCGGCCCACCCCGCCTGGTCCGATCGTGCCCGCCACTACGCGCACGCCGCCGCCACCGTCCTGCCCGAGCACCTGGCCCGCGCCCGCGCCGTAGCCGAGGGCGTCGAGCAGTTGATGGCCGCCTCCGACCCGGGACCGGTGGTGCCCGTACACGGCGACTTCTATGAGGCGAACGTGCTCATGGAGGGGGAGCGAGTCGCCAGCCTGCTCGACGTCGACTCCCTCGGACCCGGGCGGCGCGTGGACGACCTGGCCTGCCTGCTCGGACACGTCAGTGTCCTGGACCACCTGGCACCCGCTTCCTATCCGCACCTGCGTCCCGTGCTGGAGACATGGACGGCCCTGGCCGAGCAGCAGGTTGACCCGGTGGCGCTGCGCGCCCGCTGCGCCGGCGTGGTGTTGTCGCTGGTGGCCGGGGCACGCCGGGAGGACGGCGGACCGTGGCGCGCCGACGCCGAGGGGCGCCTGGCCCGCGCCGAGTCCTGGCTCGCGCAGGCGCGTGAGCTACAGGCGCGTCGCGGTGCCCACTGAGCGAGGCGGCCGGAGCTCGACGCGGTGGGTGGGAACCAAGCCGCGCGTCGTCGTCGGTCCTCGAGACCGGAAGGGGAACGCAGCCACGTTTTGGACAGTTACACACTCGAAACCGCCGGAGTGCGTAACCTGCGGCCGCGCCGGTGCCCGCCGGCTGAAAGGCAGAAACCGTGTTCCCCACGTCCTCCGCTATTCCCGCAATCTCCGCACTCACCGCCCTAGGTACGGCATCGACCTCGGCCCGACCGGCCGGCTTCAGTGAGGCCCTGACCGCCGCCGACGATTTCCTCTGGGGCCCCTGGCTCCTGATTCCGCTGCTGCTGGGCACCGGCATCTGGCTGACCATCCGCCTGCGCGCCGTCCAGCTGCGCAAGCTCTTCCCGGCGCTGCGCTTCGCCTTCGTGGACCGCAGCGACGGTGAGGCGGACACCGCCGAGGGCGACATCTCCCACTACCAGGCGCTGACGACGGCGCTGGCGGCCACCGTGGGGGTGGGCAACATCATCGGAGTGGCCACCGCCATCCACCTGGGCGGTCCCGGCGCCCTGTTCTGGATGTGGGTGACCGCGTTCTTCGGCATGGCGTCGAAGTACTCCGAGGCCTTCCTCGCCGTCCGCTTCCGCACCACCGACGCCAACGGGCAGAAGTCCGGCGGCCCCCAGTACTACCTGCAGCACGCGATCAAGGGACGTGTGGGCACAATCCTGTCGGTGTTCTTCGCCATCTCCACACTGTTGGCCTGCTTCGGCATCGGCTCCATGACCCAGTCCAACTCGGTCGCCGCCCAGCTGGAGCACTCCTTCGGCGCGGACCCGGCGCTGGTCGGCATCATCATGGCGGTGGCGATCGGTGGCGTGCTGTTGGGCGGGATCGAATCCATTGGGCGCGTCACCGCCGCCTTCGTGCCGATGATGATCGTCTTCTACGTGGGCGGCTGCCTGTACATCCTCGCCGTCAACATCACGGCGATCCCCGCCGCCCTGGCGCTGGTGCTCGCGGATGCCTTCACCGGGCACGGCGCCGTGGGCGGCTTCGCCGGCTCCACCATGCTCATGGCAATCAAGTTCGGGATGGCCCGCGGCATCTTCTCCAACGAGTCCGGCATGGGCTCCGCCGCGATCGCCGCCGCCGCGGCCAAGACCAACCACCCCGTCCGGCAGGGACTGGTCTCCATGACCCAGACCTTCATCGACACCTTCGTGGTGGTCACCTGCACCGGTCTGGTGGTGCTGTCCACCGGCGCCTGGACGGGTGACGACCCGGCCACCATGACCGCCACCGCCTTCACCACCGGCCTGCCCGGACAGTGGGGCCACTACATCGTCTCGGTGGCGCTCATCTTCCTGGGCTGCTCCACGATCCTGGGCTGGGCCTACTACGGAGAGCGCTGCATCGTGCGGCTGGTGGGCGTTCACGGGGTGCTGCCCTTCCGCCTGTTCTTCACCGTCCTGATCTTCCTGGGCACCGTTACCAGCCTGGACGACGTGTGGACCTTCGCGGACATCGCCAACGGCCTCATGGCCATCCCGAACCTGATCGGTCTGGTGCTGCTGTCCGGCCTGATCGCGCGCGAGACCAAGGCATACCTGGAGCAGGACCCGTACTTGCGGCGCCCCGGCGACGAGTTCACCTCCGTCCCGGAGGAAGCCGAGGTGGAGGCCTGAGCGGCCGCGGCTACGATGGTGCGCGAGTCCGCGTCATGCAAAGGAAGCTCAATGAAGATCGTCTCCGCTCACGTCGGCACCATCACGATCAGCTCCCCTATCCGCAACGCCTACATCGACTTCAGCTCGATGGACTGCTCCATCCTGGCCCTGGTCAGCGACGTGATCGTCGACGGCAAGCCGGTGGTCGGCTACGGCTTCAACTCCAACGGCCGCTACAACGCCTCCGCAATCCTCGAGCAGCGGCTGCTGCCCCGCCTGTTGGCAGCCCCCGAGGCCGAGCTGCTCGACGACGACGGCGCACTCGCCCCCGAACGCGCTTGGCGGGTAATGCTGCGCAATGAGAAGCCCGGCGGCCACGGGGAGCGTTCCGTCGCCGTGGGTGTGGCCGACATGGCCCTGCACGACCTGGCCGCGAAGCTCGCCGGCGTGCCCCTGTACCGCTGGATCTCCGACCACTACGGCGACGGCAAGCCCGACGCCGATGTCTTCGTCTACGCCGCCGGCGGCTACTACGCGCCCGGCAAGACTCTGACCGACTTGCAGGACGAGATGCATCGCTTCCTGGACGCCGGATACCGGGTGGTCAAGATGAAGATCGGCGGCGCCCCGCTGGATGAGGACCTGCGCCGCATCGAGGCGGTCATCGACGGCGTCCTCGACGGCGACGGCTCCCGTCTGGCGGTCGACGTCAACGGGCGCTTCGACCTGGACACCGCGTTGGAGTACGCCCGCGCGCTGGAGCCCTTGGGCCTGTTCTGGTACGAGGAGATCGGCGACCCGCTCGACTACGCCCTGAACGCCGTCGTCGCCGAGAACTACCGGCGCCCCATCGCCACCGGCGAGAACCTGTTCTCCATGCAGGACGCCCGCAACCTGCTGCGTTATGGCGGCATGCGTCCGGACCGCGACTACATCCAGGTAGACCCGGCGCTGTCCTACGGGCTGACCGAGTACCGCCGTGTCCTGGACGTGCTCGACCACCACGGCTGGTCCTCGCGCCGCTGCATCCCGCACGGCGGGCACCAGTTCTCACTCCACATCGCCGCAGGGTTGCACCTGGGCGGCAACGAGTCCTACCCGGGTGAGTTCCAGCCCACCGGCGGGTTCACCGACGACGCCCAAGTCGTGGATTCTCGGGTAGCTCCCGGAGAGCTACCGGGTATTGGGCTCGAGGGCAAGGCTGAGTTCTACTCCGTGCTGCGCGGCCTGCACGCCTGAGGCGGGCTGAGGCCCGACCCCCTGGCGGGAGAGGGCCGCGGCGGCCGTCAATCGACCTCGGCCAGCAGCTGCTGCATGCGGGCGACGCCCTCGGTGATGGCGTCGTCGCTCATGGCATAGGACATGCGCAGGAAGCCGGACGGGCCGAAGGCCTCCCCTGGCACCACGGCCACCTCGGCATACTCCAGCAGCAGGTCGGCCAGCGTAGCCGAGGAGTCGATCACGTGCCCGCGCAGCGAACGCCCGATTAGTCCCTCCACGCTCGGGTAGGCGTAGAAGGCGCCCTTGGGCGTGGGGACCTGCACGCCGTCGATCTCGGAGAGCATGGACACGATCAGCTGCCGCCGCCGGTCGAAGGCGGTGCGCATATGGGCGACCGCCGACAGGTCCCCGCCCACGGCCGCAATGGCCGCCCGCTGGGAGACGTTGGCGACGTTACTGGACAGGTGCGACTGGAAGTTGGTGGCCGCCCGAATCACGTCCGACGGGCCCATCATCCAGCCCACGCGCCAGCCGGTCATCGCATAGGTCTTGGCGACGCCGTTGAGCACCACCGTCTGGTCGGCAAGCTCGGGAACCAACGCCACAATGTGGGCCGGCTGAGCGTCGTCGTACAGCAGGTGCTCATAAATCTCATCGGTGACGACCCAGATGCCGTGCTCGAGCGCCCACTGGCCGATGTGCGTCAGCTCGGCGGGGGTGTAGACGGCCCCGGTCGGGTTCGACGGTGAACACAACAGCAGCACCTTGGTGTGCTCGGTGCGGGCGGCCTCCAGCTGCTCCACCGTCACCTTGTACTCCTGGTCCGCTCCGGCGAACACCTCCACGGTGCTGCCTCCGGCCAGGGCCACAACCTCCGGGTAGGTGGTCCAGATCGGGGTGGGCATGAGTACCTCGTCGCCCGGGTCGAGCAGTGCGGCGAACGTCTGGAATACGGCCTGCTTGCCGCCGTTGGTGACCAGGATGTCCTCCGGGGAGACCAGGTAGCCGGAGTCGCGCAGTGTCTTGGCGGAGATGACCTCGCGCAGTTCCGGCAGCCCCTTGGTGGGGGAGTACTTGTGGTTGACCGGGTCCTGGGCCGCGGCGACGGCGGCATCGACGATGTAGTCCGGGGTGGCGAAGTCCGGTTCGCCCGCGCCGAACCCGATGACCGGCCGGCCGGCTGCGCGCAGGGCCTTGGCCTTGGCGTCGACGGCGAGGGTCGCCGAAGGGGCGATGGCGGCCAGACGGGCTGAGACTCGGCTTCTAGGTGCAGTGCTCACGCGCCGATATTCTCATGACACCGCGGTAGGGCGGTGCCGCTGTCCCGCTATGCGGCGCGAGGTGGCAAGGCTCTCACGCCCGCAAGGCCGGGCACGGAGCCGCGGACGTGGCGCAGCCCACGCGGCTGAAGTTCCGCAATCGGCGGTCCGTGTGGCAAGATGGGTTGCCGCTGAAGGGCAGTGGCGCAATTGGTAGCGCACCGGTCTCCAAAACCGGCGGTTGTGGGTTCGAGTCCCGCCTGCCCTGCTGAGAACGGCGGATCTGTCGGGAGATCCCGTCGGTTCCGTCTTCTCGCCCGCCAGGGCGTGACCGAACTGTCGACCCGAGGATCACGAGAGAACATGAGCGATACGCGCGTCGCCAAGGGCACGCAGGAGAAGAGGCGCGGCCCGATCTCCCGCATCGCCCTGTACTTCCGGCAGGTGATCGACGAGCTCCGCAAGGTGGTCTGGCCCACCCGGAACGAGCTGTGGACCTACTTCGCAGTGGTGGTCGTATTCATCCTGGCGATCATGCTGTTCACCGGGGTGCTCGACGCGATCTTCGACCGGCTCGTCATGTGGGCCTTCGCCTGACCGTCCCGATCCGTCCCCGTTTCCACCAGTCGCCGTCGCCGTCAGATTCAGTCCGAGGAAAGAGAAACACCGTGTCCGAGGAGAACATCCCCGAGGAGCCCACCGTCGTCGACGAGGCCGCCCCCGCCGCCGAGTCGGCCGTCGAGCCGCAGCAGCCGGCCGACGTCGACCCGGTCGAGGAGTTCCGCAAGCAGCTGTCCTCGCTGCCCGGCGAGTGGTACGTGCTGCACACCTACTCCGGTTATGAGCGCCGCGTCGCCGCGGACATCATGGCGCGCGCGGAGAACTTCGAGCTGGAGGACTACGTCTTCGACGCCGTCGCCCCCATGGAGACGGTCATCGAGATCAAGAACGGCAACAAGAAGAAGGAGGTCTCGCGGGTCCGCATCCCCGGCTACGTGTTCGTGCGCATGGACCTGGATGACCCGGAGACCTCCGAGCAGGTGTGGCGCACCATCAAGGACACGCCCGCCGTCACCGGCTTCGTCGGCGACCGCTACGACCCGGTGCCCTTGACCTTCGAAGAGGCCGTCTCCCAGCTCGGCCCCACCCCCGAGGAGGTCGCCTCCAAGCGGGCTGCCGCAGCCACCGCCGCCCCCGAGGAGGGCGCCGCCACCCAGGTTGCCGCCGACGGCCAGGTCTACGAGGTGGTCTTCTCCGTGGGGGAGTCCGTCATCGTCACCGATGGCCCCTTCGAGTCGCTGCCCGCCACGATCTCGGAGATCCACCCCGAGACGCAGAAGCTGCAGGTGCTCATCTCCCTGTTCGGCCGCGACACCCCGGCCGAGCTGGCCTTCAACCAGGTCGCCAAGATCTGACCGCCCGGCCCGCGGGTCCTAAGGACCCGCGGGCGAGGGCGCAGCGCCTGTGAGACCGCCCACCGGCGGGGTCATGGGCGTGCACGCGGGTCTAAGATAGGCGCTCGCGTGCGAGGTACGTGCCCACGTACCAACGCATGAACCCGCTGCACGGCAGGTGTGCAGCATTCCGGACAAGAAAGATCGAATTACCCATGGCTCCTAAGAAGAAGGTCGCCGGGCTGATCAAGCTCCAGATCCAGGCCGGCCAGGCCAACCCGGCCCCGCCGATCGGCCCCGCGCTCGGTCAGCACGGCGTGAACATCATGGAGTTCTGCAAGGCCTACAACGCTGCCACCGAGTCGCAGCGCGGCAACGTCGTCCCGGTGGAGATCACGGTTTACGAGGACCGCTCCTTCACCTTCGTGACCAAGACCCCGCCGGCCGCGGAACTGATCAAGAAGGCCGCAGGCGTCTCCAAGGGCTCCGCCACCCCGCACACGGACAAGGTCGGCTCACTGACCCAGGCCCAGGTGCGCGAGATCGCCGAGACCAAGATGCGTGACCTGAACGCCAACGACGTCGACTCCGCCGCGAAGATCATCGCCGGCACCGCCCGCTCCATGGGCATCAGCGTCGAGGCCTGATTCCAGGCCAACCTCCCCAAACCAATAAGCGTGGAAGGGCTGCGCGGCCCGTTCACCACGACTGCTAAGGAGAAGCAGATGACTAAGCGCAGTAAGGCTTACCGCGCCGCCGCGGAGAAGATCCAGTCCGGGATCCTCTACACGCCGGCGGAGGCTGTGAAGCTGGCCAAGGAGACGTCCGTCACGAAGTTCGACTCCACCGTGGATGTCGTTCTCCGGCTGGGCGTTGACCCCCGCAAGGCCGACCAGATGGTGCGTGGCACCGTGTCCCTGCCGCACGGTACCGGCAAGACCGCCCGCGTGGTCGTCTTCGCGCAGGGTGAGCGGGCCGAGCAGGCCCTTGCCGCCGGCGCCGACGAGGTCGGCGGCGACGAGCTCATCGCGAAGGTCGCCGGCGGCTACACCGATTTCGACGCCGCCGTCGCCACCCCCGACCTGATGGGCAAGGTCGGTCGCCTCGGCCGCGTCCTCGGTCCCCGTGGCCTCATGCCCAACCCCCGGACCGGCACCGTCACCATGGATGTGGCCAAGGCCGTCGCCGACATCAAGGGCGGCCGCATCGAGTTCCGGGTGGACCGCGCCGGCAACCTCAACTTCGTGATCGGCAAGTCCTCCTTCACCGAGGAGCAGCTGGCCGATAACTTCCAGGCCGCTCTGGACGAGGTGCAGCGCCTGAAGCCGTCCGCATCCAAGGGCCGCTACATCCTCAAGGCCACCATGGCCACGACGATGGGTCCCGGCATCCCCATGGATGTCGCCAAGCTCTGAGACGTTTCGGCTGACAGACAGCTGAATCGACGGGCCGGTTCCCAGACGGGACCGGCCCGTCCGTCATCACAACCAGACTTTCCTCTTAGGATGGCCGCACCGGGCAGGCCGGGCCAGTGCGCCCACGTGCCCGGCCTGCCCCCTACCCCGAGGAGACACCCATGCCCCCGATCGACGCCGCCGCCCAACGCCTGGGCAGCGCCTATGTGTTGGACGCACGCATCGGCGGGGGCGCGCAAGGGGATGTGTGGCTCGCCCACCGCAACGACGCCCCCGGCATTCCGTTGGCGGTCAAGTTGCTGCGCGCCGACCTGCTGGAGGACGCCGACGTCGTCGAGCGTTTCATCCGAGAGCGCGCCACCTTGATGCGGGTGTCCTCCCCCTACGTCGTGGGCGTGCAGGACATGGTGATTGAGGGCAGCCGCTTCGCCATCGTCATGGACTATGTGGGCGGCGGCACCCTGCGGGGGCTGCTCAATGAGCAAGGGGTGCTGTCACCCGCCGAGGTGGCTCGGGTCGGGGCCATGCTCGCGAGCGGACTGGCCGTCGTTCACGATGCCGGCATCGTCCACCGCGACATCAAGCCCGCCAACGTGCTGATCTCCCCACCGGGCGGGAGTGCCGATCCGGCCGACGGTGATGACACCGTGGTCGGTCAGGGCGCCTGGACGCCCCGACTCGCCGACTTCGGGGTCGCCCGCATCTGTGACACGGTCGCCTCCTCCCACGCCACCGGCGCCATTGGCACCCCGTTGTACATGGCCCCCGAGATCCTCGATCCCGCCGCCCCCACGCCGGCCGCCGACGTCTACTCCCTCGGTGTGCTGTTGTACGAGGCCGCCTGCGGCATCACCCCGTTCGTCGGTGCCCCCTCCCAGGTGCTCGCGCAGCACGCCCGCCGTGCTCCCGGCCGCCCAGACGGCGTTCCCGACGCCCTGTGGAGTGTGCTGGAGCGCATGCTCGCCAAGCAGCCGGCCGCCCGTCCCAGTGCCCGCGAGGTCGCCGCTGCACTGCGAATGGCCGCTCCCGCGCTGGCGGGCTGCGCCCCCGCTCGCCGCCTGACCGTGCCCCCGCCGTCCGCTCCTGCGGCCGCGCCCTACCTGTGGGCCGACGACGCGCTGCCCGGTTCGGCGATGGCTCCGACTGAGGCGGGCCCGGCCGGGCCCGAGGCCGGGACTCCTCCCACCGCCCCGCTGGCGCTGCCGCCGACGGCGGTCGCCGCGGGCGAGCCCACACGCGTGTCCGCCGCATCCGCCGCACCCGCCGCAGGTGAGGCCGCTGCGCAGGCCCGGTTCGCCGGCGCCCCGCAGCCGCCCGCCCCGCCGGCCGACTGGGCGCCCCCGAATGTTGGAGCCGTGTCCCGACCAGTGCCACGCAGCCGCCGCCCCAGGCGCGCGCTTTTCGGTGTAATCGGCGCGGTCGTCGTGCTCGCCGTCGCCGTCGGCGGGGTGATCGTCTGGCGGCACCGGACCGCGGGTGCGCCCGGTCCCACCGCCGTAGCCGCACTGCCCGCACAGGCCGACACGATCGAGCTGCAGCGAATCACCGATGTCGATGAGTACCGCCTTGCGCCCGACCACGGTGCCCTGGCGGCGGAGACCAGCTACAAGCACTGGTCGCTGTACGACCTGGACGCCGCGGGCCAGGCCCCGGTCTGGTCCGGCGACTGTGACTCGGCGGGCTTCTGGACCAGCGAGACCTTCCTGTGCGTCCAGGACGACACCGGGCAGCTGATCGGCCTGGACGGCACCGAGGCCGGCGGTGTCCTCGCGTTCGACGAGCGCAAGCAGCTGGGAACCACGGGAAGCGCCGCCATTGTGCTCGACGGCAGCTACTCCGGCTCGCTCGTGGCCATGGACGCCGACGGCGAGCAGGTGTGGCGCCGCGACGGCGGCTTCCGCGAGGCGCGCATCGGTGCGGGCTTCATCGTCACCTACGAGACCGGCTCCGAGCGGCTGCTCGTGCTCTCCGCGGAAACCGGGGAGGTACTCCTGTCCGAGGCGGCCGAGAACGCCCCCGACTTCGACTCCTCCCTGCCTGGCGGCATCGGCATCGACGCTGGCACGCAGGCCTTCTACAAGGTCGATGGCGAGGCGGTGACCGTCTACGACGCCACCGGCACCGAGGTCGGCACCGTGGACGGGGCCGGTACCCGTTCGGATTGGGTGCTTTCCGACGCCGTGAGTGCCGAGCAGCTGGTGGAGCTGCTGCGCAGCGCTGCCGCTGACAGCTCGGTGCACGTGCGCGGCCGAAGCGCCGAGGCCGGGCTCACGCTCAATACGATCGACTGTACCGTCACCGGCCCCGACGGAGCGAGCTATGACGTTCCGGAGCGCACCGACGGGGAGGCCTGCGTCATCACCCCGGAGGGACTCATCGGCAAAGACGAAGGTGTGCTATTCACAATGGGGCAGCCCTCCTCGCGCACGGACGCCACCGGAGACAACGTGATCGCCTACGACCTCGACGACGGCGAGCAGCTCTGGCAGGCGGCCGGCACCCTGGTGGGTGTGCTCCCGCCGTCGGACAATGCCGCCGGCAAGGCCGCCGGGGCCCCGCGCATGCTGGTGGCCGAGGGAGACGACCTGGTCATTCACGCCGTCGTGGGCAAGTAAGCCGAGACTGGGCGCCGCCGGTCAGGCCTGCGCCACCGGGCCAACGGAACGGGGCATCTGCCCGGAAGCCGCCGTGGAGGCCTGGTCCGGCGAGGGAGTAGCCGCCGCGATAGGGCCGTGGCCTCTGCCTGGTTCTTCGGCGTCATCACCCCTCGACTCTGCGGCTGGCGGCGCCTGCGTCGTCGGAGGCCTTCGCCGCGCGGGGCGGTCTAGGTCCTGTTGTGTAAGTGCTTGGGTGGCGGTGCGCGGTTGGGTGGCGGTGTGTGGTTTTTGAGCCTGTCT